>CAZSEZ010000027.1:0-18007 GCA_964606015.1 uncultured bacterium | reverse complement strand
AAGTCAAATACGAGGATAGTTTCGTTACTTTTTTTATCTAGACCGTAAGCTAGGGATGCTGCTGTAGGTTCGTTGATGATGCGAAGAACTTCAACCCCAGCGATTTTACCAGCATCTTTAGTTGCTTGACGTTGAGAGTCGTTGAAATATGCAGGAACTGTGATTACTGCTTGGGTAACTGTTTCGCCAAGATATTTACTCGCATCTTCTACGAGCTTGCGTAGTACTTGTGCAGAAATTTCTTCAGGTGCAAATTGTTTGTCTTGTGCAGGACATTCTAGTTTGACGTTACCGTTGCTGTCTCTAAGAGCTTTGTACGCGATCTCTTTAGACTCGTTGGTAACTTCGTCATATCTACGCCCTAAGAAACGCTTTACAGAATAAAAAGTATTCTGAGGGTTCATTACTGCTTGGCGTTTCGCAATTTGGCCGACTAAAAGATCGCCATTTTTTGCATAGGCCACAACTGAGGGAGTTGTTCTCAGACCTTCTGCATTAGAGATTACATTGGGTTTCCCCCCTTCCATAACTGCGACACAGGAATTGGTGGTTCCTAAATCTATGCCAACAACTTTTGCCATATAAAGCGACGCTCCAAATTTAAACTACAAAACTATAGATTATTTTTCTAAGTGTTACCACATACACGGAAACTGACTGTCTTGAGCAAGCTTGCTCTCCCTCAGTGTGCTTTTCCTAATATCTATAGTGAAGTGAAGTAGTTTTATCTGGTAGTGTAGTTTCCCGAACCTGCTTGGGTATTCTCTCTGAAACCACTTCCTAATCAAGCTCTCTTCTACCTTCTAATGCCCTAGCTAAAGTAACCTCATCTGCATACTCTAAATCTCCTCCCATAGGTAATCCGAAGGCGATTCTCGTAACTCTGGTAAAAGGTTTGAGCAAATTTCCAATGTAGAGCGTGGTAGTCTCCCCTTCGACGCTGGGATTAATTGCCAAAATGATTTCTTGGACTTGCTGCTGAGTGACTCTTTTTACCAAAGCTTGAATGTTGAGTTGTTCTGGCCCGATACCATCCATCGGTGAAATTACTCCTCCCAGGACGTGATAAAGTCCGCGGAATTCCCTAGTTTTTTCTAGAGCAATGACATCGCGTGAATCAGCTACCACACAGACTGTTACGCGATCGCGATTTGGGTTGCTACAGATCGAACATATGGGCTCAGCCGAAAGATGAAAACAGTTTTTACACAAACCTACTTGTTGTTTAGCTTCTACCAGCGCTTTCGCTAAAGCTTGGACTTCTGGCTCAGGGCGCTTGATCAGGTGTAGAGCCAGTCTTTGAGCAGTTTTTGGGCCTACTCCTGGTAACATTTGCAGTTGCTCGACCAAGCGAGCTAGGGGAGGTGTATAAATAGTTCTTTTGTTGGTAAATTAGTACTCTAATATTTTATCAGACATACTTAGTTGCCAATTGTTTGTGGTTAATCTTTAAATGATCGAAGATATTAATAGCTGGCTCATAATCGATTCTTTTCGCCTTGCTAGGTTATTTTGTTATCAAATTCCTCATCCTTAAAATGCAGTTATGCAGCGTACTCGAATTAATACTTTAGTAACCTCTGCTGGGGAACAACTAGAACTTTTGTTTATTAATCCTTGGCGGAGAATTGCTTTGAGCATCATCAGTATTTTGCTCGGCTTCTTCATGGGTTCGGCAATCGTAACTACTGCTGGTCAGGATGCAGTATGGGATGTTCCTGCTGCTGCTATTTTATTTATCTTAATAGAGCTGGTTAGTCGCCTTGTCTATGGTTATCAGAGGAAAATAACTTTAAAAACGCGCTTTCCTTTGTGGCTGAATACCTTAAACTTGTTTAAGATTGGCATAACTTATAGCTTGTTTTTAGAGGCTTTCAAACTAGGTTCTTAAATTAATTGGTATGCAGAAACTCGGCGTTACAACTTTCGATATTTTGCAAGGCTGGATTGATGGTAATCATCCAACTATCGAAGAGCAAGAGATTCTCATCGAACAAGAACTAAGTTTGAAATCTAGAGCCCAAGCTTTTGGCATCACTACAGAAAATTGCCAACAATCAATCGAAGCGCGATCGCAGTTATTTTGTTTTGTCCAAAAACAGGTTTTAGCATGGTGTGAAAAGCACCAGATCAAAAAAAGTCGTCGTGAACTGATTCATTTGCTGTGGTCTTTTTGGTTACCTCTTGCGATCAATTTGGCAGAAACCCGTCAAGAGCTTGGTAGACCACCAATTCAAGGGATTTTAGGTGGCCAAGGTACTGGTAAAAGCTCGCTGGTCAAAATCTTAAGTTTGTTATTAAAGTCTTTGGGCTACACCACTGCCATCATTTCTATTGATGATCTCTATAAAACTCATGCAGAAAGACAGCAACTACTAAATAGCGATTCCCGTTTAATTTGGCGGGGGCCTCCAGGTACCCATGATGTGAATTTGGGAATAGAGGTTTTGGAAAGGTGTCTAGAAGGTGAAGGTAGTAAGCCTATTTTGCTGCCTCGGTTTGATAAATCTGCCTATAATGGTTCTGGTGATCGCATTAATCCCCAAGCTATTCCTAGTGCAGACATCATTTTGTTTGAAGGCTGGTTTGTGGGCGCTCGCCCTTTGAGCGATCTAGTCATAGATCAAAGTCAAGATACCAAGGATGTTTTGAGAACTTCAGAAGATGTTCAATTCGCCAAGGATAGTAACAGAAGGTTAATTGAGTATTTACCTCTCTGGGATAAGCTAGACCGTTTGCTCGTACTGTATCCCCAAGACTACCGCTTTAGCCAAGCATGGCGCAAAGAGGCAGAGCGTAAAATGATTGCTCAAGGAAAGACAGGAATGAGCGATACGGAGATTGATAAGTTTGTTGAGTACTTTTGGAAGTCATTGCATCCCAATCTTTATGTCAAACCTTTGATCTCCAACCCTTACTTAGTGGATTTGGTTGTTGAACTAGATAGCGATCGCTCTTACAGCAATATCTACAAGCCCAGTTGTTAGTTATCAAAATACCAGCATCTTGAAACGCCGTTTTATTATTTTTGTCTTGATTCTGATTGTCGTTCCGTTAGGCCTATTCTCCAAAGCTTATTCTGGTGTAGGACAAGTTTGGGTGAATGACTATTCAGGAGATATTCTCTACGAAATCCTTTGGTGTCTAGTATTCGGTTGGTTCTACAAAAGTAAACGAGCTACTGTAACTATACCCATCTGGGTATTTGTGGTTACTAGCGCGATCGAAATCTCACAACTATGGTTTGATCGCGTTCCTGTTAGTCTCAGAGAAACTATTATTTGGAAGCTATTACTTGGTTCTAGCTTTGTCTGGTGGGATTTTCCTCATTATGCTCTTGGTTGTCTGATTGGTTGGGGTTTGTTGCATTGGCTTAATGTTTTATCTCTGGATAAGCATTAAGTGATTTAAAGCTCAGAGAGATTTGCGATTAAGCCAAATTGTTTAACCTAGCTGTTCCACACCGTTTTGTTGTGATGGTAAATATTGGGGAGGGATTGTAATCTGATTACCATCTCGTAAGGCAAAGTATCCTGGTGATAAGATTTCAATATCCGCTCTGTTACAAAAGTCTTGAACATTTTGAAACAGCTCTGAATAAATACTTTCTCTCATGGTTGGATATTTTGTGGCTGCATTGAGTTCGTAGCTGACGTAGTAGTCGCTTAGACTTTTTTGTAAGACAAAGGGTGATGGCTCAGGCAAAATATGTTATGTTTGTTGAGCTGCCTCTATCAAAACTTTGTGCACCTTACGCCAGGGGACATCATAGCCAAGGGTGATTTCTGCATGGAGGATAATGGGCGTATTGCGTTCTTTTGGCGAGGTACTGTAATTAACAATATTGCCTTGAATCAGTGTGCCGTTAGGAATCGTGACAACGACATTCTTGGGTGTAATTAACCGAGTAACGAATAGGGATTTTTCTAAAACAGTTCCCTGAAAATCAGCTATTTCGATGCGATCGCCAACCTGAAACGCCCGAGTATAAATCAGAGTAAGTCCTGCAATTGTGTTTGCAACAGCCTCCTTGGCTCCAAATGCACCCAAAAGACCAGCCAGTAGAGTAAGTCCTTGAAATGCAGGAGAGTCTGCTCCAGGTAATAAAGGGAGAGTAATCGAAGCTGCAATCACAATACACAAGAAGACTACGATCCGGCAGGTAGGAGCAGCCCAGTCTCGATAAAAACCAGGAATCGAGATAGATTCTTGTCCTAAGGCACTAAAAAGCAGCTTAGCAACACGAATTGCATAGCGCGTGACGATCAAAATGATAATAATTGTGGCCAGATTGGGTAGATAATTAACAAATCCTTTCCAAGCAACCAATCCTAGTTGCAGTATGTAGGCAATTAATCTAGCTCCCCAGTTCGCTGTCCAGGTTGAAAGTTGTAGGACAAAACTAAGATAGAGATAGAGAATACAAAGATTACAAATCCGTCTCAGAAGGTTTAGTGCTTTTGTCCATAGCTCTTCTAAGAGATTATTAGATAGGTTTGATAAATCTGAGGTAGTACTAGTGACTTCTTCTGTCTGACGAGATAAGAACCATTGGTCAATACGATTGAATATAATCCTGACAAAATAAAATGCCCCAAGACAGATTATGGTGGCAAAGACCGCATAAATTATGCGGAACTTGGGGTCAGCAGGAAGATAATCTAGTAAAGATGAGATAGCTTTACTATTGGGCAAGTCAATGGACTCAATGTCACTAATATTTTGTGCATATACTGGCAATAAACTGTCTGAAAACCATTCAGTTAGACAAATAGTTGAAATTAATGCTCCCAAAAAAAGTACGAAATACTTTCTCGAAAATCGTTGGGAAGTCTGGCATCGTTGCCGAAATTTTGAAAGTCCCATATTCTAGCGATATCTTTATTTGGTAAAAGATTGCTAACTCCAAGCTCCAGTCAGAATTCATGAGATATAAAATTTTTGTTATTTGAGAGCATTTCATTAAAGCAACTACTTATGTTGGCTCAATTAATTTGACCCAATGTCAAATTACTGCTCTTCTATTGCAACCTATTTATAGAGCTTTCTTACTACTAAACCTTGCCTCACAACCTGAAAGCTACTATGAAAGGGGACATATCATGACTCAATTTAAAGTTAAGCTTTCCTCATTACAGATCATTGTAAATACTATTTTGTGTTTGATTGATTACGAATCATGAATAGGTTTTATTCTGTAAATAAAGTAATACTCTTCCCGGTATTTTTGAGTTTTTTAATTTTGCTTTAACTCCTTTTTAATTTTTTTCTAAGCTGAGTATGTATAAAAAATATCTCTTTTGCAAAACTTCTGGATAGCAAATAATCACCAAAATAAATATTGTATGTTTATGCGAAAAATAGCAGGTCTATCTAGAGAGATGACTGTATGGGAACTGTTGCTTCGTTTCAGTTTTGTCTATGGAAAATATTGGCATTACTTGCAGTTGATTTCCTAGTTGAGATTTATAGTATTAGCTTTTTCGATTTTCTGGAGAATAAAACGTTTGACTCTTTCCAAAGATGAAGTTCTTTCTATATTTTTGGGTAAATCTGTTGTAGCTTCCCAGCCAAAGAGGATAGTGGGCTTCTGGAATTTGTGAGCTAACATCACTTCATTCTTGGTTCCCTTATTCCCTGGTAAAGCCACGATGAGATCGCTACTCAGAACGCAACTATGATTTCTACTAATTTGCTCGTTATCAAGTCCTTGAAAAGTTGGTAAGGGAACAGCGATCGCTAATTCTACCCAAGGATTGGGATATCCTGGTTTAGCAACGAATTGACCTTGTTCATTAGGTTCTGTGGGAACGATGCCAATACAAATACCTTGTCTATTTTCTACTCCACAAAAAGCTCTAGCCGTAGCGGTCATTACTCCTCCGCCAGCACCAGTCAATAAGTGATAGTTTTGCTTAGCAATCCAAGTTGCTAAAGGAATTGAGAATTCTGGTTGAGGATCTTTTCCCGAACCCATGATGCCGATGACTTTTCGTTTGAGGAGTATCATGATTGTCTGAACTTCCAAGTCGAACAGAGTACTTGAGTATGATCGTCTTGCTATTAATACTTAAAAAATTATAGTTATTAAAAATTTGGAAAGAGAGTTTGGGTCGCACAACAATAGCTAACAGTCTAGTAGGTCAATAGTTCTAGTAGGTCAATAGTTTATTCAAAATCCTGATTTCCTAATTTTAAGTAGTTCGCTGTCACGGAAACTAGCTGTGATTTCTTTTTTACAGTCTTCTCTATCTATCCAAATACACTTTTCAACCCTTCCTTTTTTAGAACAGGTATGAGGGGAACCAATGATCCTGGTAATATCCCATTTACTTGTTGCTTCTTTATCTATGGATGTTCTACTACTTTTCATCACTTGCTGAATTTCTGTCCAGTCTTCTCTAGATAAAGAGTTAAAAGAATAACTATTAGACTCACAAGCACGCGCTACTGAAGGGGATAAGAGAGAAATGGTTAATACAACAAAAGACAATTTACTCATCTTAATTTTCCGACGGGATTTTCACTTAATCTAATCTGTCAGATTGAGCCGTTTCCTGAAATGATAAGGATCATTGTCTTTTGTGCGTACGATCCTTGACATAGAGATTTTTTGAGTTTTGCTTATCACCTTTTCTCAGACCAAAGACTTTGACAACAATAATGTTGCTAATGTATCCTACAATGGACTTAAACAACTTTTTTGTTGTTTAAGTATCAAACGAAAGCACATCAAGCCTTGAAGCGAAGCAACCAGGGCACTCTATATAAGAACTTCTAACCCTAAATCTTACTTGAGAGAGAGACTATGAGCGACACTATCTTATCGATCCGTAACCTGACTGCTAGCGTAGCAGGAACGCCTATCCTGAAAGGGGTCAACCTTGAAGTAAAAGCGGGTGAAGTTCATGCCATTATGGGGCGCAACGGTTCTGGTAAAAGCACTCTCTCTAAGATTATTGCAGGTCATCCCGACTACGAAGTGACTGGTGGCGACATTATTTATCAGGGTCAGAGCATCTTAGAGCAAGAACCTAACGAAAGAGCTAATGAAGGGATTTTCCTAGCGTTTCAGTATCCTCTAGCTATTCCTGGCGTTAGCAATCTCGATTTTTTACGTGTAGCCTACAACGCCAAACGTAAGCACCAAGGCTTGGAAGAAATCGATACTTTCGATTTTGAAGATCTAGTGGAAGAGAAGCTAGATATTGTCAAAATGAAAGCTAGCTTTCTCGAGCGCAGCCTCAATGAAGGGTTCTCTGGAGGGGAGAAAAAACGCAACGAAATTTTGCAAATGGCAGTTCTCGATCCTACTCTGACTATTTTGGATGAGATTGATTCTGGTTTGGATATTGATGCCTTGAGAATTGTTTCTGAAGGAGTAAACCAACTAAAAACTCCCGAAAAAGCTTACTTGGTGATTACTCATTACCAACGCTTACTCGATTACATTACGCCTGATTTTGTCCATGTTATGCAAGAAGGCAAAATCGTTACTTCTGGCGGTAAAGAATTAGCACTGGAGCTAGAGTCTCGTGGTTACGACTTCCTCGAAGAAACTGCTGCTGTTTAAACGAAATATTAGAGCCTCGATAGATGGCGACTTTACAAAAATGCTCGATACACACAGATAAATAAATTTTCTAGATTCATCAATGACTCAAGCCACCACGCCACCAGTGAAAGAGGATGTTTTCCTCTCCAAGATCTTAGGACTAAGACAAGAAGCCCCAACGAATAAACTAGATGCGGAAACTGCTAAATGGTTGACCGACCTTAGAGAACAATCAGCATCCTGGGTATCTCGTCTAACCGCACCGACAAAAAGAGATGAAGAGTGGCGGTTTACTGATATCTCAGAAGTATTAGATTTAGAGATTGCTGCGCCAGTTAAATTTGAGAAGACAAAAGATGTTGGTCTTGCCCTGACAGAATCAGCTTCTAGCCGCTTAGTTTTTGTAAATGGTGTTTATCAAGAAGAGTTATCTGACGCATCTGGCTTACCAAAAGGCATTTTTGTTGGTAATCTAACCAGTCTCCCCGAAGCTTACTGCCAATATTTTCGACCCTTTTTAGCTTCAATTCAAGGTAAAGAAGAAGTATTCACTTCTCTCAACACAGCAAGTATTAGCGATGTAGCGATTATTTGGGCTGCGCCAGATACAGTTGTCGAGCAACCAATACATTTACAGTTCATCTCAGTGGGTGAAGACAAAGCTACAATCTCCCAGCCTAGAACCTGGATGGTTGCTGAAAGAAACTGCCAGTTAACTGTGGTTGAAGAATATTCCGGAAGCGATCGCTATATTACTAATGCTGTAACGGAAGTATTTTTAGGGGAAAACGCTCAGATCAATCACACTCGTTTACAACAAGAATCAGCTACGGCATATCACATTGGTAAAACCGCGGTTAACCAAAAGAGAGATAGTCGCTACACCCTAAACGAAATCAACCTGGGGGCGAAGATTGCTCGCCATACTCCAGAGGTTTACCAAGACGGCACCCAAACTGAAACTAACCTCAACGGTTTAACCATTGCCAAAGAATCCCAAACTAGCGATACCCACAGCACAATTAGTTTGAACCATCCTCACGGTAAAACTGATCAGCTACACAAGTGTATTGTCAGCGATCGCGCTCATACAGTTTTTAATGGTAAGGTTTTCGTTCCTAAGCCAGCCCAGCTAACAGACGCATCCCAGCTCAACCGCAATTTGGTTTTATCTTCCAAAGCTAGAGTCGATACGAAACCAGAACTGCAAATCACTGCTGACAACGTCAAGTGTTCTCACGGTGCAACTGTCTCTCAGCTAGAGCCAGATGAAATCTTTTATCTTCGCAGTCGGGGCTTAACTGAAGCAGATGCCAAGCAACTCTTAATTGATGCTTTTGTCACCGAAATAATTGATCGCATTCCTGTTAAATCAGTTCGCGACACTATCCAATCAGCTATCTAATCCACAGGCGAATCATACTCGCCTAAATTTATTTAATTTTCAACCACGAATTCTTAGTAGCAATGACCATCATTCAAGAAAAAACCTTGGGAGATAAAGTCAGACCAGATTTCCCAATCTTGCACCAGCAAATTCACGACAAGCCACTAGTCTACTTTGATAGTGCGGCATCTTCCCAGAAACCCCAACAGGTTCTTGATGCTCTGCTTAACTATTATCAACAAGATAATGCCAACGTCCATCGTGGTGCACACACTCTAAGTAACCGTGCCACTGATGCTTACGAAGGAGCTAGAGATAAGGTTGCTCACTTTATCAATGCCAAACATCGCGAAGAAATAGTTTATACGCGCAATGCTAGTGAAGCGATCAATCTAGTAGCTTACACTTGGGGATTGGCAAACCTTCAGCAAGGTGATGAGATAATCCTTTCTGTGATGGAACACCACAGTAATATCGTTCCCTGGCAAATCATTGCTCAAAGAACTGGTGCAGTTATCAAATGGATTCAACTGGATGAAAACGAAGCTCTGGATTTAGATAACTACAAATCTTTACTATCAGAGAAAACCAAGTTGGTTTCCGTGGTTCATGTTTCTAATACCCTGGGTAATGTTAATCCAGTGGAAGAGATGATCCCTCTGGCTCGTAGATATGGTGCAAAAATCCTAATCGACGCATGTCAGAGTGTGCCTCATATGCCCATTGATGTCCAGGCAATGGATTGTGACTGGTTAGTGGCATCTGGTCATAAAATGTGTGCTACTACGGGAATTGGCTTCTTGTATGGCAAAAAAGAAATCTTGGAAGCAATGCCTCCTTTTTTGGGTGGTGGGGAAATGATTAGTGAGGTTTATTTTGACCATTCTACCTACGGTGAATTACCCCATAAGTTTGAAGCTGGAACTCCTGCAATTGGTGAAGCGATCGCTCTAGGAGCAGCAGTAGACTATCTCAGCAATATCGGCATGGACAAGATCCACAAGTATGAAGCCGAACTCACAGCTTATCTGTTTAAAAAACTTGCAACTATCTCTAACCTGAGAATCTACGGCGTAAAACCCGACGCCAATGGCGAAGGCAGAGCAGCTTTAGCAGCTTTTAACGTGCCAGGAATCCATGCTAGCGATCTAGCTACTTTACTGGATCACGAAGGTATTGCAATTCGTTCTGGAGATCACTGTACTCAACCTTTACATCGTTTGTTTGAGGCTTCTGGTAGTGCAAGAGCTAGTCTTTATTTTTACAATACTCGCGATGAAGTAGATCGCTTTGTTGTGGCATTACAAGAAACCATTGATTTCTTTACTTCAATGATGTGATTGAGATTTTATTAGAGCTGTAGCAACAATGAACTAAATAATGTTTTTTAAGTCTATTGTCAGTCCAGGTAAAATCTCTTCCCCTGATAGGATGATGGGAGCATTCAAGATTTCTTTGTTTTGTTTTTGCAGATAAATCTCAACTTGTTTATCTTGAGGATTAATTAACCATCCCAATTTGACACCGCAATCCATATACTCCTGCATTTTCTGTTGCAAGGTATCAAGCTTATCAGTAGAGGAACGCAACTCAATTACAACAGCGCGATTCTTCAAGCGGACTCAAGTTCCGCGAATCTCGCGCTTAAAGTCAGGATCGATTGGGACAAATTTAGCTTGCTGCTCTTGAGTTAATTGATTCCAGCGACTTAGCTTAATCCAACTAACATCAGGAGATCGTACAGATCCATTTGCTAGTCTAAATCCTGTTGATGAATCAAAGACTTCTCCTTTTTGAGTTCTATTATTCCAGACTCAAACTTGAGCTAGCAAACTAGAATTTTTTTTTCCTGTTGATCCTTCCGTTGGCGACATGATAATCAGTTTTCCTTCTTTGGTTGTTTCAAACTTGGTATCGGGATTGTCACTTGATCGCTTTTATGTTAACCAGCATGGATGTCAAATGTAGTTATTAATTAGAATTTTAGACTGAAATACTTTAAAGAGAGTCTTACAAAACATTTTAAGGAATACGCTTAAACACAAATAAATTTCCCGTTGCTCCTTGACCAATCCTGGTATCTTCATCCAAATAAGAAGTAATCCAAAGAGCCGAACTTTGTAACTGTTCCAAAACGGGAATCTCTAGTTTGGGTAAAGTCCAAGGTTGATAAAACAGATTTTTTGCCTGGAGAGAAAATGCCGAGAAACTCACCTGGGCAGATTTAAGATCTGATTCTGGTTGCCATGTGCCATCTGCACTGCTGTAAATCTCTCCAATTAAAGGGAGTTCGATCAAAGCCTGATTGCTAGTAGTAAGTCGATCGCCTGAGATCGCAAGAGTTTGCCAGATTTTGTTAAGTTTGAGAGCCGAACCCAAGACAATAGTTGCTTCTGCGAGTGGTCTAGTAACCACTGTTCCGTTAGAAGCGTAAACCAATTCCCAATCTCCTATAAGTAGTTCTTTCTGAGAATTATCTAAGGGCTGTTTGGTAGGATTAGACTTCTCTAATTGTTTAATAGTTGCATCGATTTCTGAATCTGCGAGAGGAAACAAGGCTTTTTCTTTGCCGATCGCGATAATTTGACTAAATAACTTGGTTTTGAGTTCAGTGTTTGTCATAATTCTCAGAATCAATTTTTTAATAAACAGCGAAAAACAAACGTATGAAAGTAGGAGATACCGTAACCATAATCGCGTTACCCTCATTTATCAAGACTGCCGACCCTATGCCTATGCTCAGACCTCCAGACACTTTGAATATTGGAGATCTTGGAGTGGTTATAGACCGCCGTCCAGGAGGTTACTGGGGTATCAAATTTGCAGTTGGCTCCTTTTTATTAGATAGCAAATATCTCGAAGTTATCGAAAAATAGACTTTCCTTTTTTCCTTTATCTCTTTTTGTTGACACTCAAGCCTAGTTCGCGTCAAGATGTGGAGGGGTAAAGCTTTGTAACGATTGTTAATGTCAGTAGAATTGTTGTCCTTAGAAAATGTGCAAGAGATCGCCCGCCATTATGGTTATTGGGCGATATTTTTCGGCATAGCGATCGAAAATACAGGGATTCCCTTACCTGGAGAAACCATTACTATTGTGGGCGGTTTTTTGTCAGGTAGTGGTGAACTTAAGTACTGGGCTGTTTTAGCTTCTGCGATCGCAGGGGCAGTTTTAGGAGATAGTTTTGGTTATTGGATCGGCAAGACTAAAGGTTGGCAATTTTTACTTGCTGTTAGCAAAGTATTTCGCCTCGAAGAAGAAAAATTGGCTGCTGCCAAAGATAAATACGCTCAGAATGCTGCTTTAGCCGTGTTTTTTGGTCGCTTTATCACTGTATTAAGGATTTTCGCAGGGCCTTTGGCAGGAATTACCCAAATGCCTTACCAAAAGTTTCTCCTCTACAACATTGGTGGGGCAACAGTTTGGGCGACTATTATTGTGAGCTTATCTTTTTTCTTGGGCAAAGTTGTTGCTTTAGAGCAGATTATTGACTGGGTAGCTGAAGCAGGAATTTTGGCATTGTTGATAGTGGCATTATCTTTGGCGTTACCAAGGATTATTGATTACGGTAGAAGCAAGTTTAGTTAATCTAATTTAGAAAATAGCTAAGGTTTGCTTTTTGGGTCGAGGAGATATCTTGATGATGTCTCCTTTATTAGTTCATGCTTCTAATCAAAGTAAACAGGCTACTGACCGTCGTACTATTCACCGAGAAGCTTGCTCTCCCCGAATCCCGAGCTTCTTTCCAGTAATAACTATGTCAAAAGTTTTAAGATAAAGATCGAGAATCCTCCCACTCCTAAGAATAAAAATGGCGCGTACCATCCCCAAAGTAAAACAAAGACCTTTTTTCCAAAGATTACAGTGGATTGCTGATCCTGTTGGCTACATGGAAAATGCCGTAGCTGACGATCCAGATTTATTTGCAGCAGAGGTCATTGGTTTTGGCGGGAACTTAGTTTTTGTCAATCATCCCGAAGCGATCAAAGAGCTTTTGAGCAAAGACCGCCAACGCTTTCCAGCCCTGGGGAGAGAGAACGGGTTGCTTCGTCCTTTAGTGGGAGAAAATTCTCTTGTTTTGATTAGTGGCGATCGCCACCAAAAAAGACGTAAGTTGCTTTTGCCCCCGTTTCATGGCGAGAGAATGCAAACCTATGGCACTTTAATTGCGGATCTCACGACGAAAGTTTTTGATAATCTAGCTCTTGGAGAAAACTTTACGGCCAGAGCCTTGACTCAAGATATCTCTCTTAAAGTCATCTTGGAAGCGGTTTATGGTTTGGGAAATACTCCTAGAGTCCAAACTCTACGGGAGCGAATGACCGAGATTGCTGATGTTTTTAGCTCACCGCTCAATTCAACTTTATTATTTTTTCAGTGGTTGCAAAAAGATTGGGGTGCGTTGAGTCCTTGGGGCAGATTTTTACGCCAGCAACAAAAGCTAGATCAAGCGATCTATGAAGAAATTGCTTTTCGTCGGGCTAATCCCGACCCAACGAGGACAGATATTTTATCTCTTTTAATCTCTGCCACTGATGAAGAGGGTAATTCTCTCAGTGACCAAGAATTAAGAGACGAGCTGATGTTGTTGATGTTTGCGGGGCATGAGACAACTGCTACTTCGATGGCATGGGCGATCTATTGGATTCATCATTTACCAGAAGTCAAACGCAAACTCTTAGCTGAAATCGCAACTTTGGGTGAAAATCCTGACCCAATGGAAATTGTCAAGCTGCCTTATTTGAATGCAGTAGTCAAAGAAACCTTTCGGATTTATCCAGTGGCAATGCTGACTTTTCCTCGCGTGGCCTGTAGCGAAGAAGAGCTTTATGGTTATCGCGTTCCCGAAAACACAATTTTATTGGGCTGTATTTATTTGGCTCATCAAAGAGAGGACATTTATCCAGATCATAAGCAATTCAAGCCTGAAAGATTTTTGGAACGTCAGTTTTCCCCTTATGAGTTTGTGACTTTTGGTGGTGGTTCTCGTCGTTGTATTGGGGAGGCTTTGGCTCAATTTGAGATGAAAATTGCGATCGCAACTATCCTCAATAACTATGACCTCAAGTTAGCTAGCAACGAACCAGAAAAGCCCGCTCGTCGTGGTGTCACCTTGGCTCCCGCTACAGGAGTCAAGATGATCTTCAAAGGTAAACGTTAACTAGAAAATTAATTCTTGTCGACCCAAAATATAGGGTAGTAACTTAGCAAGATTCCTCGCATCATCGATGCCTCGGTGATGGGTTCCTGTTAACTCAATTTCTGCTATCTCCAGTGCTTGTTTCATTCCACAGTTGCGATGGATACCTTGATTTTGAGCAAAGAGTTTTTTGCAGTTGATATGATTGCACTCCAGTGGATAAGGCAAATTGTGATATTTACTGTCTTTAACGAGTTGTTTGCGATCAAAGTTGCCCCACGAACCAAAAATATAGTTATCGTAGTTGGCTAACCATTGCTGGAATAAGCTGATAGCTTCAGGATAGCCAGGGGCTTGATTGACTTGTTGCTGAGTGATCGAAGTCAGATCTTGGCAATACTGGGTTAATTCTGGATGACGGACTGGTTGGATAAAAGTCTGCCACTCTGCTACAGGCCGTAAACTAATCGACTCGACCATTACTGCACCAATCTCAATTGTTTCTATCTCATGACGAGGTATTTCTTTGCGATCGCTACAGGTGGCTTCGAGGTCGATAACCAAAAAATAATCGTATATTTTCAGATTTAGCAATACTTTTAACCTGTGAATTTGGCCTTGTGGAATGATTGTCCAGTGAATACTTAAGCTAGGTTGGTAACAGTTGCGATCGCGATTTCAATTGCTCTAGTTACAGCGGTTTGTTTTTGCTCAATTAAAATAGCTTCTGCTTGATCTCTTTGGGCGACAACTGCACAAATGCAACCTATTTTTAAGCCGTAAACTGAACCAAGCTTGAATAAAGTTCCTGACTCCATTTCATAATTAAGAATTTTAAGCTGGCGATAATTTTCGATGGTGCCGACTAGCCAAGGTTGTAAGTGGGAATTAACTGAAGACTCGGTTCGGACTTGTCCTTCATAGAAAGTGTCTACCGAAGCTGTAATCCCTACATGGCACTCATAGTTGAGCTGTTGGGCTTGCTCTGCCAAAGCCACAGTCACAAAGGGATCAGCTACAGCAGGATATTCTACTGGAGCAATGTCTAGGGCTGCCCCTTGTCTACATAAAGCAGCCTGGGAAATCACTACACTCCCTACCTTGACCAAAGGCTGAATCGAACCGCAAGTTCCAATCCGAATGATTTTTTGAATCCCTACTTGAGCCAACTCATTAACCACGATGCTGGTAGAAGGTGCTCCCATGCCACTGGTAGCTATTAATAGGGGTTTTCCGTTGGGCAAATTACCGAGATAACTATTTAAACCTCTATATTGTGACAATAACTTTACGTTTTCTAAATAAGTGTTAGCAATGTGTCGCGATCGCTCTGGTTCTCCTGATAATAAGGCAGTACGTGGTGGGTTATTTCCTAAGTCGGCACGACTAAAACCGATATGGTAGGGCATGATAGTGGACTTTTCTTTAGTAGTTAACGAGTGTCAAAATAGTAACATTGGCAAACTTTTACCCACTGCTTTATATGTTCATTGCTCTGCTTTGGACTCTTTAGCACCTATATTGCAGCAGCATGAGCAGGCTGGTCGGGAGATAATCGTCAGGCATTATCAAAAGCGCCAAGGAATTGAACTTAGCCAATCTTCAGAACCCCTCAAAGAATTTACTCTGGTTAAGTTTGATACGCAAAAACCGCAAATTTCTTATTTGTTTTATCGCAACTTTGAGCGCGACCCTCATCCTAAGCTCGAAAAAAGCATTATCGTAAATCTGGCTACCCAGCAGGTTGTCAAGCGTCAGTATCAAAGAACTGAAAATCCGCCAATTTTGCATCGCAAAGAAGCTTTTGTTGCTTCTGGACACCCTCTATCGCAAGAATTTGCTTGGTTGACTCAACAAGAAGAAGCTCTAGGATTATTGGATAATCCTCGTTATCTCGGTAATAGTAAGCAGTGGCAACAGCTTTTGATCCAGCACAAACTGAGTATCAAAGAGCATCGTATTGTTTGCCTAATCGATCCACCAAATAATGAACCCGAACTGCTACCAGTTGATCGCCACAAACTAGCTAGAGAGCACGAAGGTCTATCTCATCCTTTACAGATTGCCTTGGAGCTAGGCATCTTTAAGCCAGGGAGTAGCTTTTTTGACTATGGTTGCGGCCATGGACAGGATATCAAGGAGATGCGTGCGCGTGGTTATCAAAGTCAAGGTTGGGACCCTCATCACGAATCAGATACAGACTTGGCCGCTGCGGACATCGTGAATCTAGGTTATGTCATTGAAGTCATCGAGGACTTAAGCGAACGTCGTCAAGTGCTGGCTAAAGCTTGGGAGCTTACTAACAAGGTTTTGATCGTGGCGACTCAAGTTCTAGTCGAAGACCGTAAACAAGGTCTGGTAGCTTATGCTGATGGAACGATCACCAAATGTCGTAATTCCCATAAGTATTATGAGCAAAATGAGCTAAAAGCATACATAGATAGCATTCTGAATGTTGATGCTGTCCCAGTAGGTTTGGGGATTTTCTTGGTGTTTAAAGAATATCCAGAAGCTGAAGTTTTCCGTGCCTCATATTTTTCTTCCAAGCTCAAGCTTCCTCCAATCCGTCGACAAGTACCTGCATTTGATGCTGCTAAAGACTTGCTATTACCTCTGATGGATTTCTATCTCAGGAGAGGAAGATTTCCTGTTAAGGATGAATTTCCGCAGGAAACAGCTCTCAAAGCTGAATTTAAGACTTATCGCAGAGCATTTAAGCTCATCCTCCAGGCGACTGACAAAGAGGAGTGGGAAAAGATTGTTGAGAAGCGTCGTCAGGATTTGCTGGTCTATCTAGCTTTGGCAAATTTCAAAGGTCGTCCTAGTATTCGTAAGATCGCGGGAGAAATCAAAGCTGATACCAAAGCACTTTTAGCAGGTTATCGACAAGCTTGTGAAGTTGCCGATTTACTATTAGCTAGTGCCCGTGACCTCAAAAAAGTCGCTTATCTGTGTAGTAATAGTTCTGTGGGTAAGCAGTTACCAGGCGCGATCGCAATTCATCGGAGTGCTCTGAGTAAGTTACCAGCTCTATTACGAGTCTATGAGGGTTGTGCCAGCAGGATTTATGGTCGTCTCAAAGATGCCAATATTATCAAGCTATACTACGATCGCCCGAAAGTAAGTTATCTGTTCTACCCCGATTTTGATCAGGTTGCTCATCCAACTTTACAGACCACAATGGAGGTTAATCTCAATAATCAGAGTGTCCTTTACAACGATCTTTCTCAGCATCCTAATCCTTTGGTATTGCATCATAAAGATGCCCTAGTTGCTCCTTCATACCAGCGTTATGAGGAATTCCAGCAGTTAGTCAACTCAGAGACTCAGTTAGGACTATTACGCGATCGCGATCTGATTCGTCGCCAAGAACAATGGCAAAAACATCTCGAACAGCATCGCTTGGAAATTCGAGACCATAGTTTAGCTTGTACTTTGTCTTACTCTGTTGATAATTAGTAGTTAGTTGATTGATTATTAGCTGTCCTAGTGGTGTTGCTTTCGAGCAGTGCCTGGTGAAAAAAATATTAATTACAATTGTCAAAAGTCCCAGTTTAAAAGCTGCTTGGGCTAAAGCTTTTGGCTTGCAAAATCCAAAGTCTTTTTTAGGCGAGAAGACATTACTGTGTTCTGAACCAGAAGAATCAAACTTAATCAGATACCGCTGTGCTATTGCATTTCCTTTGGCTCATATTCTGGGAATAACTCCTGAGGTTGCTGCTGAGCAAATTTTGGCTTTACTGGCTGATAATCAAGATTGGGTTGCTCAACCAGATCAATCCGAAAAGCTTGATTTTCGGATAGCGGTTACGGCTTCAACTGGTGGTTGGTTGGATTTTGATTTTTGTAATCACGAAATTACGCAGTTAGGGTGCGATCGCAATTTGCTGATCTGGCTAGAAATACTCAGACAGGAAGACTTTTCC
>CAZSEZ010000026.1:0-25736 GCA_964606015.1 uncultured bacterium | reverse complement strand
TCATTTTTGCAAGCCATCATAATATGCAATTGACCTCCTTAAAAGATGCCCCTTCGATCCCAGGACAATACTGGCAATGGCAAGGACACCAAATTTACTATGTTAAAGCCCAAAATATTCCAGCAGAAACTTCAAGGACTAAACCGCCACTGCTCTTGATTCATGGCTTTGGCGCATCCACTGACCATTGGAGGAAAAACATTGCACAGTTACAGAATGACTTTCAGGTTTGGGCAATTGACCTTTTAGGATTTGGTCGTTCGGCAAAGCCAGCAATTGAGTATAGCGGAAGTCTTTGGCGAAATCAGCTTCATGACTTTATTACTGAAGTAATTGGACAACCAACAGTTTTAGCTGGAAATTCTCTTGGGGGTTATGCTTCTCTGTGCGTCGCTGGGGAAAGGTCACAATCAGTGGCTGGTTTGATTCTTATTAATAGTGCAGGACCTTTTAGCGACAATCAACCAAAACCCCAAAGCCCACTTAAACAAGCTATAGGCAAAATAACCAAAAACGTACTATTACAACCTTTACCTAGTTGGCTGCTCTTTCAATACGTACGCCGTAAAAGTACTATCCGCAAAACACTCAAACAAGTCTATCTCAACCATACCACTGTTAGCGATCGCTTAGTCGAAGAAATCTATCGTCCCTCTTGTGACCCCGGGGCAGCTCAGGTATTTGCAGCGGTTTTTAAAACGCCTCCAGGAGCCAAAGTAGACCATTTACTCCAAAAAATGTCTTGTCCTCTAATGCTTATTTGGGGTGAAGGCGATCCCTGGATGAACTCCCGTGATAAATCTGCTCAGTTCAAACACTACTATCCCAATTTAACTGAACATTTTCTCAACGCAGGTCATTGTCCTCATGATGAAATTCCAGAGCAAGTTAACCCATTAATTCGCGAATTTGTCATGAAATTATGAGAAGAATCAAACAATTGAGACACCACTAACTATCAAAATGAACCATCAACCATCAACAAACTATCCCGAAAAAACCATTCAGAGAGCATCCAGGGCTTTATCTTGCTCGCCTTTTCAATTAAGTTTATTTGTGGCTATGCGCAACCAAAGTGTCCCTTTGCCCACAATCGCTGATAACAAAGGGATCACCAATAACTACACTAAAAGTGCGATCGCAGAAAATGAGGCCGAATCCTATCTAATTTGGTTAATTAATGTTGGTCTACTACGTCGCGAGGTAGACGGACAAGGCTTAACTGATAGTTTTCGACTGACTCCTTTAGGCAGAACTATAATTGCTGATTGGGAACTTTTAAGAGCCATTCCGCAACCTTCTGTTACAGATAAGCTCGTCAACTGGCTCAATCGTTGGTTAAAATGGTCGTTTTAAATTGACTCGGTTTTATTTAGTAACTGTTATAACGGTGAATATCTCTCACCCAAAAGGTAGTTCATGAAAGCAATTATGGTGGTGGGGACGACCTCCCACGCAGGAAAATCATTCCTCACAGCTGGCTTGTGTCGCTTACTTGCTCGGCAAGGGTGGCGGGTTACTCCCTTTAAGGGACAAAATATGGCGCTTAATGCCTATGTCACTTCTACAGGAGGCGAGATTGGCTATGCTCAAGCAGTGCAAGCTTGGGCCGCGGGAGTAGCTCCAAGAATAGAGATGAATCCCATCCTCCTGAAACCCCAAGGAAACATGACCTCTCAGGTAATTATTAAGGGGCAACCAGTTGGAACCGTAGCAGCAGCAGACTATTACGAAAAGTACTTTGATTTGGGTTGGGAGATTGTCCAAGAATCACTGTACCGACTCTCTTTAGAATTTGACTTAGTTGTTTGTGAAGGAGCAGGAAGTCCTGCTGAAATCAATCTTAAACACCGTGACCTCACTAACATGAGAGTTGCAAAACACCTCAAAGCAACAACAATTCTCGTTGTCGATATTGAGAGAGGAGGCTCTTTTGCCCATGTAGTAGGGACTCTAGAACTTCTGGAACCAGCTGAGCGATCACTGATTAAAGGAATTGTAATCAACAAGTTTCGTGGTGATAAAAACTTACTCACCTCTGGTGTTGAGTGGCTTGAAGAATACACAGGGATTCCGGTCCTTGGTATTATTCCCTGGTGCGAAAACATGTTGCCTGCAGAAGATTCTTTAGATCTACTAGAGCGTAAAGTAAGCAAACCAAATAAAGATCTTCAAATCAGCATTATTCAGCTCCCCAGAATTTCCAACTTTACCGACTTCGATCCTCTAGAGGCAGAAGGTAGCGTTTCGGTAAATTATGTAGGGCTAAAAGATGATCTTGGTCACCCAGATGCGATTATTCTTCCCGGCTCCAAAACTACTATTAGAGACTTATTAGCTCTTAAAGAAACAGGACTAGCACAACAATTAAAAGATTATGCCAATGCAGGAGGCTCACTCTTTGGTATTTGTGGTGGATTCCAAATGCTGGGGCATAAAATTATCGATGCAGAAGGGTTAGAAGGAGAGGCAGGTGATTTTGCAGGTTTGGGTTTATTGCCTATTACAACCTTTATTACTGACAACAAAATTGCTCGTCAAAGACAAGTCTTTTCTAGTTACCCTCAAGGAGGTCTACCTGTAGATGGCTATGAAATTCATCAGGGAAGAACTCGTGTTAATCAAAGACATCACGATGCCAAAGAAGAATTCCACCCTATTTTTGACGATCCTGGCTTAGGACTAGTAAATAGTACTCAGTCCGTTTGGGGCTGCTACCTCCACGGCATTTTTGACAACGGACCTTGGCGACGCTCTTGGTTAAACCATCTACGTAAACAAAGAGGGATGGCTTCTCTACCAACAGGAATTCCTAATTACCGTGATCAAAGAGAAGCTGGATTAAATGCTTTGGCTAGTGTTCTTGACAAACATCTCAATTTAAAATCAATTTTATCTAATCAGTACTACTAAGTTCAAAGTGAGTATCAAAGTCCGTTTTCTCCCAGACGATATCATTATAGATGCAGAGCCAGGAGAACCAATGCTAGAAGTAGCAGCCAGAGCAGGAGTCTTCATTGCTACGGGCTGCTTGATGGGTTCTTGTCATGCGTGTGAAGTAGAGCTAGACGAAGAAACAGCAGTTTGTGCCTGTATTAGCTCCATACCTAGCGATCGCGAGGAGTTGACGATTAACCTCTACGAAGACCCTGAATGGTAATCATAGAACTAAAAATAAGCTAAAAACTAATCTTAAGGGCATTCACAGGGACATCATCCCAAGAGTCAACAATGCGAATAGTTGCCTTCCAACCTTCCTCTTTCTGGCTTTTAGTTAATTTATTAACCCAGGTATTATGGCAGTCTTTGGCTGCTGCTTCATTGCAACAAGCAATGCAAGAGTAAATAATCCCACAAGGATCGATTTGTTCGTTTACCCAAATAGTCATATTGGCCGCTTTTCAATTTTCCTTAAGCTTTCTTTATATTTTGCCATTACTTTTGAAACTAAATAAAGGCAGATCACGGAATTCCCGCTATATCTTAGTTAGCTACCAAGATGAATAAATCCCAAGCACTTTTATTGCTTCAAAATCTGGAAGCACCAGATCAGTTGATTCTCCATGCTTTATTAGTGGGAGAGGCTGGAGAGCAAATAATTAAAACATTAGCGAATCTCAATATTGATTTTGATCGAAATTTTGTCGAAGTAGGAATTGTTCTCCATGATGTTGGAAAAATAAATTACCCAGCAGAGATAGATCAAAAAGGTTGTCTTCACGAGCTAGAAGATCAAAGGATTTTACTAAAACAGGGAATAGACCCTAAGCTAGCGAGAGTTTGCCTATCCCATGGCCAATGGCACAATATCAACCATAGTTTAGAAGAGCTTTAAATTGCTCTAGCAGATAAACTTTGGAAAGGAAAAAGAGTACGAGAACTTGAAGAAAAAGTAATCCAAGCAGTTGCCAAGATAGTAGCTCAAGAATACTGGAAGACTTTTCTCATCCTAGATACTTGCTTTGAAACAATAAGTAATCAAGGTAATGCAAGACTTACTCGCAGCATAGTTTGATGATAAAACACGAGAAAACATTTTAGAAAATCAGAACCAGCCATTCAAAATTCCTCTTTTTAGGCATCAATTATTATCCAATTAAGCTTTTGGGATAGTTTAAGAACAAAAAACAATACAGATAAATTCCGTGAAATTTCTGATTTTACGAATAAAAATCCCACTTAAAAAAAGTTATTAAACACTAGCTTTACCTTCCAGTCTCCTGTTGGCCAGAATAAATAAACTGATCACTCTACTAAGTTCAAAAAAATCTCCTATTTGGGAACTCTAAAATTACAGACCTTATGCATAATTGTTTGTAATTCTATAAAATGACTCAGATAAAAAACCCAGCCTATAAGGGAGACTCCAAAGTAGTAGTTTCTCCCAGGTTGCCAGAAACCCAAGAACTTAGCTTGTCCAAGTCTTCCACCATATCCACTTCAGAAAAACCTAGTTGGTGGCAGACCCTTAACTTTAAAAATCAAATTGTTTTAATTGCGATCGCTTCTTGTTTTGCCTCTACCACAGTAGTTGGTGGAGCAAGTTATTTTTTACCAAATCATCTCGGTAGTTTATTAACAGGCAGCTCTTTCGCTGCGGTGATTACTGGAGTAATCATCTTGGTCGCCACCCGCAAGTTTAGTAATGCGATCGCTGATGCTAACAGCACCATTAATCAATTAGGGAACGGTGAACTAGATTCCTGGGGAGACAAGCAACTAGATGAATTAGAGCTTTTGGGTTCTAATCTGAGTCAACTTTCGGGACAACTACAAAATTTAGCTGACGAGCAAGACACAATTAACCAGCAAAGAAGAGTTATTAGCTCTCTGGCTTTCCGTACCAGACAAACTGCCAATATGGATATTTTGTTGCAAACCGCAGTGGATGGGGCAAAGGATGTTCTAGATACCGATAGAGTAGTAGTCTATCGCTTCAACCCAGACTGGACGGGAACCATGATTGCTGAAGCTGTTGCCGAAGGTTACCCCAAAGTACTAGACGAAACTATCGGTGACCCTTGTTTCCGCGATCGCCACATAGCTCAGTATCAAGCTGGGAGAATTCGCGCGATAGATAATATTTTTGAAGAACCTGGCATAACTGACTGCCACGTCAGAATGCTCGATCAGTACAAAATTAAGGCCAATCTAGTTGTACCCATCAGGCAAAAAGACAAACTCATGGGACTCCTAATTGCCCATCATTGTCGCAGTCCTAGAGCTTGGCAAAAAAGTGATATTGATTTTATGAATCAATTAGCGACTGAAGTTGAATATGGCATTGACTATATCAACTTTGTTCGGCAACAAGAAAAAACAGCCAAACGAGCCTGGTTTTTTGGTGATATCGCGTTCCGTGCCAGCCAAACTATGGACATGGATGAGGTATTTGACACCACTGTTAGAGGAGCAAGAGAAATCCTTAATACTGATCGCGTGATGATCTATAAGTTTAATCATGATTGGTCTGGCACTATGGTGTCCGAATCCGTAGACAAACAGTACACCAGTGTTTTAACCGAAACAATTGACGATCCTTGTTTTCGTGGACGCTATGTAGATCTTTATAAAAATGGTCGTGTCAAAGCCATTAGTAACATTCGTACTGAACCTGGTTTAACCGAGTGCCACATCAGAACTCTAGAAAAATACGAGGTCAAAGCCAATTTAGTCGCCCCAATTCGTAAAGACGGCGAACTAATGGGTTTATTAATCGCCCACCATTGCGCAGCGCCTAGAATCTGGCACGATAATGACATTGATTTTTTTGCACAACTAGCAACTCAGCTAGAATATGCAGTAGATCGTCTTAGCTATATCGAAAAAATTCAAGCTACAGTTAGCAAAGCACGTTTATTTGGCGATTTAGCCTTTAGAGCGCGCCAATCCTTAAGCAAGGAAGATATCTTTAATATTTCAGTACAAGGAGCGAGAAAAGCTCTAGAAACAGACCGCGTCTTACTTTACAAATTCAACCCCGATTGGAGTGGCACAATGATCGCCGAATCTGTTGGGGAAGGACAAATTAAAGTGCTTGATGCCAAGATCGAAGATCCTTGTTTCAAGGGACGCTATGTCGAGCTGTACAAAAATGGTCGAGTTAGAGCAATCAATAATATCTACAACGAACCTGGCATAACAGATTGTCATATTAGAACTTTAGAACAGTATGACGTTAAGGCAAATTTAGTAGCTCCCATTCGTAAAGACGGCGAACTTTATGGTTTACTAATCGCTCATCACTGTGAAGCACCAAGAGCTTGGCAAAAATCCGAGATGGACTTTTTCTCAGAGCTAGCTACTCAAACTGAGTATGCGCTAGATCACGTTAGCTTTATTGAAAAACTCGAAAAAGCCAGAAAAACTGCTGAAACAGCGTCTTTTGAGCAAAAACAACAAAAAGAAGCCATCCAGCAACAGCTAGATACTCTAGTCAAAGATATTGAGGCAGCTTTCAATGGAGACCTTACTGTTCGCGCCCATGAAACGGAAGGTGAAATTGGAATCGTTGCCCAATTCCTCAATACAACTCTAGATAACTTACAGAGAGTAGTTATGCAGGTACAGTCGACTTCTGGAGCAGTTATTGAAACTGTCCACGGCTCAGAAGACGACATTAATGCCCTTTCTGGTGATGCCTCTCGTCAAGCAGAAGCTATCACAGTTACTCTAGGTCAGATTCAAGGCATTACTGAGTCGATTCACGGAATTTCTGATAATGCCCAATCAGCCAAACAAATGGTGCAACAAGCCAACCAAACCCTAGAAGATGGTGATCGCACTATGAACCGTACAGTAGATGGAATTCAAGCCATCAAAGAAACTGTAGAAGAGACAGCTCAAAAAGTTAAACGTCTTGGCGAAGCATCACAAAAAATTTCTCGCGTAGTTAGTTTAATTCGTGACCTAGCTAATCAAACTCATGTTTTAGCACTCAATGCTTCTATTGAGGCTAATGGAACATCAGGAGAGGGACAGGGCTTTGCTGTAGTGGCAGAGGAAGTAAGATCACTTTCGGAACAATCCACCGCAGCTACCAAAGAAATTGAGCAAATCCTCGAAGAGATTCAAACTGAAACTAACCAGGTAGCTACTGCCATGGAGGCTGGTCGAGAACAGGTAATTACTGGAACAGACTTAGTAGAAACCACTAGACAACAATTAACTTCAATCTCCAGAGTCAGTGCTCAGATCAAACATCTCGTAGAAGAAATGGCACAAGCAGCTACAGCCCAGGCAAAAACTTCTGCATCTGTTTTCAAAACAATGCAAGAGGTTGAAGAGATCGCACAACATACATCGGCTAAATCTGTAGCATCAGCTCAATCTTTTGATGAGTTATTGACTGTGGCTCAAGAGTTAAAAGATAGCGTCACCCAATTCAAAGTGGATTAACTTTGCTAGTGGTTCGTATTTGATAGTCAGCACACTGTAGGGTCAGCAGGGCAAGGTAAGTACTTTAATTGCTTTGCTCACCCTACCATCATTAATTAAGAATTAAATGTAATGGTTTCAGATTTTCGTCCTCGCGAGTCTTATCAGTTTTTCCTGCAAGAATCAGTAGAGCTATTGCAAACTTTAGAAGATGGCTTACTAGAGTTGCGCGAAGATTTTAGTACCCAAAAAGTGCATAACTTAATGCGAACTGCTCACTCAATTAAAGGTGGCGCAGCTTGTGTCGGTCTAAATCACATCAAACAAATTGCGCATAATTTAGAAAATGCTTTCAAAAACCTTTATCAAGAAGATACTCCCATCGATCTAGAGCTAGAAGAATTATTACTTCAAGCTTATGATCGCCTTAAGTCGCCCTTATTAGATGAAATTCATTATGGAGGAAGTAATCCTGATGAAGCACTAACTAATGCTCAAGAGATTTGGCAGCAAATAAGCGAAAAACTCAACATTGAAGACTCAGAAAATCCAGATCAAGATAACGCACAATTTTCTGGCGAGATTAATCGCAGTTTAGAACGCTTAGAGAGTATTGTTCATAATTCAGAGCCTTCAGAAATGCTCTTGGCACTTAAGGCTCAACTACATATACTCAGCGGTTTAGCGGAAATTGCCCATTTAGAGAATTTTTTACCAATAATTCATCAAGGCCTGAAAAATCTGACTGATGCCCCGGAGTCAGTCGTTGAAATCGCGCCTCAGGTTCTAGAAGCACTAAACCAAGCTTATGGTGTTATTAAAAACCATAACCTCTCTAAGAACACTGAAATAGGATCTGTACCACCAGTAAAATCAGGTCAATTAGTTTTAAATACTTCGGCTGAAGCATCCATTGAAGTTATCAGCCAAGAAATTAAAACAACGGTCTTCGAATCAAAACTTCTTGAGCCTCAAATTTTAGAGTCACAACTGTCAGACACCAAAGTAGACGAACTAGAGACTCAAACTAGCCAACCAGACGAAACAAGTGGAGACAAACAGCACAAACTCACATCCTCAGCTTTGGGAATTAGGATGGATGCTTCCCGCTTGAAATTACTGCACAATCTTGTAGGAGAGTTGGTCACAGAGGATAACCGTTTCTTGCTGCAAAACCAACAAAATCACGAAACGCTCACTTCTCTTACTCAATGGTTTAACCGCTTCAAACAACTAAATCAAAATCTCAAACTGTGGATCGATAAACTTCCTAGCGATCGCGGACAAAAAAACCCCACTCAGCAACATCTCAAAAGCTCTTTGCAGACCATTATGGAAGAGTTGGCACAGTTAGGGGAAGGCTTACAAGATTTAACTTTTTTGGATCGAGGATTTGAAAAAATCCTCAAAACAAGACAAAAACATATCAAAAAACTGCAAAACAACCTACTAGAAGCTAGTATGCTGCCAATCAGCGAGCTTTTAGCCCAATTTCCTAGAACAGTCAGAGATATCGCGACGAAAGAAGGAAAGCAAGTCAAGCTAAAACTAGTAGGAGAAAAAACCCTAGTTGATAAAGCAATTTTAGAGAAGCTTTATGACCCTCTAGTACACATTATTCGTAATGCGATCGCTCATGGCTTAGAACTTCCAGATATCAGAGAACACAAAAATAAACCTTCAATGGGAATCTTGACGATTACTGCTTATCATCAAGGTAATCATACTTATATCGAGATTAAAGATGATGGGAAAGGTATTGATTGGGAAACAATTCGCCAATCCATAATCAAAAAACAACTCTTACCTTCTCTCGAAGCGAGTCAACTAAGTCATTCCCAACTAGCTGAATTTTTATTTGATCCAGACTTTTCCACTGCCGATAAAGTTAGTACGCTTGCCGGTCGTGGTATGGGATTATCAGCAGTCAGAAACCAAATTAGGAACCTCAAAGGAACAGTCGCCGTTAGCTCTCAAATTAATCAGGGAACTAGCTTTATTATCCGCCTACCGCTTACTCTCACTATTGTTAAGCTATTAGTATTTAGTATTGCGGGTAATTTATTAGCTATTCCTGTGGACTGCCTACTTTCGATTGTGTTGGCAGATAAACAGGATATCTATCAAGAAGCAACCAAAAAGTATTATCAGTGGCAGGGTAAATCTATCCCTATCTGTCCTGAAGCACTACTTTCATCCTATAGATATCCTCGTACTGTAGACCCAAGCAAACCTTTATCCGGTAGAGACTGGCAAAGCTCACACAAAATACCTTTACTATTACTCTCTAACGGAACCCAAACTATGGCGCTCCAGATCGAACAGATATTAATGGAGCAGGATTTAGTAATTAAACCTTTCGATAAAGCGATCGCACCACCAACTTCTTTAATTGGCTGTACTGTTTTAGGGGATGGTCGATTAATTCCTGTTCTCAACTCTGTAACGCTTGTAGATAAGTGGTTAAAGGCGGATGCAACTAACTTGACCTTACCTCCTGCGATCTCATTTCCTACCTTACCCACAGTTTTGATCGCAGATGATTCCCTCACTATTAGACAGACTCTCTCAACCACTCTGCGCAAATCTGGTTACCGTGTAATCCAAGCCAGAGATGGCATGGAAGCGATCGAACAGCTGAAACAACAATCCTCTATCCAAGGAATCATTAGTGATATTGAAATGCCCAGAATGAATGGGCTAGAAGTCCTTAGTCGTACTCGTCAACTTCGAGGAGAATCATTCCCTGTCATCATGCTAACCTCTCGTAGTAGTGATAAATACCGTCAACTAGCTCAAAATCTTGGCGCAACCCATTACTTAACCAAACCTTTTGTTGACAAAGAAGTTTTAGCAACTCTGGAAAGTTGTCTTTATGACAGAGACTCTTCTTAGGCAAACTAAATTATTTCATTAATGAGAAATAGCACAAGTAGAAATTCATAGAAGTTATCTTTAGTGAGTTCAATCAACAATAAATCAGAACTAAAGTACAACTATTAAATAAGTAATCAACAAGCTCCCTAAGTAATATAATCAGAATTCAACATCGCCAAAATTTCATCCATAGCATAGTTTTTAACCTTACTTCTTAGGACTTTAACTACAGAAGCATGTTGCTCTTGGATTGTCTCAAGCAATTCATAAAGTCTTTCCTCATCAAGCATGATTGCTGCCTCTTCCAACTGTTTAAGTACAAGATCAGGAATTTCTTGCAAAGCATTGGTGAGAAGAGTAATATTTATACTTGAAAAAGTATCATCTACATTTGTTTCTATATCAGATTTCGTCTCACGAATATATTCAATAGATAAATGATTAGCAATTTTGTCTAACAACTCAAGATCTCGAAAAGGCTTAGTTAAAAAATCATCACAGCCAGAAGCCAGGATCTTCAATCTATTATCTTCAAAGCTAAATGCAGTTAAAGCAATAACCTTGATATTTTGCAATGATGCCTGAGACTTTAATCTTTGCATAGTTTCATACCCATTCATAATAGGCATACACATATCCATAAAAATCAAGTCTGGTTGCCACAACTCTGCGATTTCCAAAGCCTCAATTCCATTAATAGCTTCTTTAGTTTCAAACCCTACTTGTTCGAGTAGTTCTTGCACGACTTGTCTATTATCTTCAACATCATCAACGATTAAAATTCGATGATTTTTCTGATTTTGAACCAAACCAATAATTTTTGTCATTTCTTGAGTAATTGGCTGTAATTCTGTCTCTAGAATAGGCTCTATTACAATTCCAAATCGAAACATAGTGCCAATATCCAATTGACTACTAACCGTAATATCCCCTCCCAGGAGTTGGACAAAATTACGGGTGATAGTCAAGCCAAGGCCAGTTCCCTCCTGAAACTTACTTGAACTAGTACGAATAAATGGTTCAAACAAACTATCAAGTTCTTCTTTAGCAATTCCTGAACCAGTATCTTCTATTTCAAATGACAAATAATGGCAATTTTCAAGATCATAATCAACCCTTAAAATAACATTACCTCGATTGGTAAACTTGATTCCATTACCTAAAAGATTAATAATAATTTGACATAATTTTTTCTCATCAGTCTTAATAAACCGAGGAACTGTTTGACTAATTTCAAACACCAAATTAAGGTTTTTCTGTTTAGCTTTAAGGAGTAACATTTGCTCAATATTATTGAGCATTGTCAGTAAATCGAAACTAGATTTATCTAAACTAAGACAACCAGCCTCAATCTTAGACATATCAAGAATATCGTTAATCAAATCCAATAAATGTTGCCCGCTACGCAAAACAGTACTAAGTTTTTCGTGTTGATTACTGCCGAGCGAATCATCACGAAGCAAAATCTGAGTAAAACCAAGAATAGAGTTCATCGGAGTACGTAGTTCGTGGCTCATATTTGCCAAGAAGGAAGTTTTAGCCTGATTAGCGACTTCTGCTTTTTCTTTAGCTAGCTGTAGTTGTTGATTTAATTCTGTTAGAGCAAATGTACGTTCTTCAACTTTTTGTTCCAGAGTATGAGAATACTTTTCTAGTGTTTCGTTGGCTCTCGCTAAATTATTTTCCGCCACTTTGCGATCACTGATATCTCTAGCAATGCAGTAAAAAGCCACTTCTCCTGAATAGGCAATAGGTGTGATAGTTAAATCCGACCAAAACTCCTCACCATCAGCTTTGTGATAAATCCATTCAACTCTTTGAGTCCCATTTAAAATAGCTCTCTGACACAAGTACCTATACTTACTAAGTGATAATTGCTCATCTGGCTGAATCTCGGGACAAAGAACATCATGGCCAATCCCCAAAATCTGTTTTTTGGTAGTGTAGCCAAACAAATTTAGTGCTGCCTGATTACAATTCATCAGACCTTCCGCACCAAAAATAAGGATGGAGTCAGCAGCATATTCAAACAATTTTTCAAATCTTTCTGCCGCATCTCTCAGCTCTTGTTCAGTAGCTTTACGATAGCTAATATCTCGCATGATGGTTGAATAATTTTCAACTTCACCTTGAATATTTTTGTGAGCAATTACTAACTGTGAAACAGTAATCTCCTGACCCAGCTCATCAATAATGATGCTTTCTTCCGACCAAGTTCCTTTTTCTTTTGCAGTGGGGAGAGCTTCATTTAAAATGATCTCACTCATCCAATCTGGGTGTACTTTAGAGATATACTGAGTCTCGTTTTCATAATCCAAATTGGGATGAAGCTCTTTAAATTGATTATTCAACCAAGTAATTACTCCTTCAGGAGAGCAAGTTCCTACAAAATCAGTTGTAGCTTCTAGTATTCCAAGAAGATCTTGTTGATTTTTTTGTAACCTTTTACGCTCGCTGACATCACGACAAATACAAATCAGTTTGCCGTCATCTAATAAAAATAAACTAATTTCTTCAGGAAAAGTAGAACCATCTTTACGAGTTGCGGTTGCCTCGCCAGTCCATTTTCCTGTTTGCTCAAGTATAGGAAAAGCTTCTTGTTTCAATCTCAGAATTTCTTCTACTGAGTACAACTTTGTCCAAGATTGTCCTTGTAACTCGCCTATCTGGTAGCCAAAGAGATGGACATGACACTTATTTAGATAGACAAATAAACCATTTTCCAGAATTGCCATGCCTTCAACAGACGATTCAATTATTTGAGACTTGAGTTGAGCTTCAGCGTGAACTTGAGCATTATTAATTGCGATCGCAGCTTGAGCACAGAGGAATTCTAAAATAGCAGTTTTTTCTGAGTCAAATAAGTCTCTAGTTTTAGAAGAGTGCAAGTAAACAACCCCAGTTAACTCTTCACGATACATAAAAGGGATCACCAAAATACTCTGTGGTTTTTGCTCTATCAAATAATGATCGATAATCGGCAACGCTGTCTCGAAGTCATTAACTAAAAAAGTTTTTTTGGTATTTTTGACATAATTAATTAGTTTGTGGGGAATATCGAGATTAATCTTTGACGGATTGGAGTTAACTATTAAATTTCCTTTATCTCCATCAACATTAATTTGCCAACTGTTTTTATCATCTTTTAAAGCCAGAATAATACGATCACAAGCTGCATTATGAAGGATAATTTGACTCAGATTTAATAATACTTCATCCAGTTCTAAAGTATCGGTCAAAGTCTGAGCAGATCTAAGAATATCTATAAAGTCAAAAGTATGATTTAAACTTAAACTTTTCCCTATGACTTGATCTTGTGACTCACTCAAATGTGAAAGAATTTGAGAAGGACTAAAAATTTGTTCTGGTTCTTGTAGGATCGGATGTAGTAATTCGGGATAATGTTGTTCTAAATGTTGAGTTTTGGCTTTAGCTCCCCATTGCTCATAACAAAAATAGGCTTCTTGCATATAAACCGCTGCAATTTTCTCTTTGCTCCAATCGAGATAAAACTTAGCTGCTAGTTCATTGGCTAAAGCTTCTTCCTGAATATATTTATTTTCTTTTGCACCAGCAATTGCTTTATCGTATAGCTCTAAAGCTTCTAATTTATTATCTAAAACTCGATTTTGCTCAGCTTCAACCAAATCATATTTATGCTGAAAATTCATCGGAGCATGATCAGAGAATAATTTTAATTGCTCTAAAGCTGAATTGACTGTATGGATAATATTTATTTTCTCTTGTTCGGAGGAATTATTCCAAACTGCTAAATAAGATAATGATTGATAATAGGGCAATAATGAAAGTTGAAATTCTCCTGTTAAACCTGACGCACAATTAATGGCTTTTTCTGCATAACCAATACCTAAACTTGGATTATCAAATAACACGCTTAACATCAGTTTATTGATGTGCAGAATACCATTAAAAAAAACCAGACCATCTCTATTCCATTTTTGAATATGCTTGGACTCGTTAAAAGCTTTTCCTTCAAGTTGCCACGGAGTATCAACACTATTTAATAAATTTAAGACAGTTTGCTGAAAAATTCTAATGGCCAGCAATGTACTTTCTTGTCGATATCTTATTGATATCTGACAATAATATGAAAATTCCTTGGCAATATCATTTAACTCAAATCCAGCCAAAAAAAGTGATTTAGTATAATTATTTATTGCATAGCTAGTGTACTCAATATCTCCAGATTCTATACCTACAGGAATACTCTGTTTTAAAGGTATAACTGATTTTCTAAGTAAATCATTCCAAGGACTGATATAAGAGTAAATAAGATTACAAACTCTTACTTCAAATTCTCGGGCTGGAAACTCTTTTTTCACAGCCAAAGCAATCTCTCTTAAAAAATCTCCCAACTCAAAATCTTTAAAACCACACAATAACATACCATAGGTTGCATAAATTGAGGCCGATGCTGGAATGTTCCCACAACGAATTAGTAAAGAAACCTGTTTGCAAATTATCAATGGTAACAACTCTGGCTTTGATTTGAAAGCACAACCAATGAGAACCGTTAAAAGCTGATGAATATTTAGGATTTTGGTATCATTATTTTGAGGCAAATTAATGAAGTAGTCAATACTATTTGTTTGAAACAATAGTGCAGTTTGGCTAAGGATTTCGCTTGTATTTTCAGAAAATATTTCTATGTCCAGGCAATCTAAAACTTTTAGTCCCAACTCTAGGCCTAATAAGATTTTTCCTTGAGCTTGATAAGCTGAGATTTGGGCAATCTGAATGGGAATAGCATCAAAAGGGTTGGTAATCTTAGCTAAGACTGATTGACTAGTTTCATGAACTATTTCAAATTCACCTTGTAAGTAATAAATATCTACTAATTGCGAATATAAATTAAGGGTTAGATCATACTGATTTTCCCACCTCTGTTTAGTTAGTAACTTAATTCCTGTTTGTATATATGAAACTGCTTCAGAATATGCGATCGCTTTTTTTGCTTTAATTCCTGCTTGAAGATTTAATTCGGTGAGTTCCTCAACTTCTGCCACATCAGAAATTAAACTATTTCCTAGATTAAGATTGTTAACTATATCAAAAATATGTGCGGCAGATTTTGATTCCGCTAAGGTATTTTTTTTGAGTAGAAGCTGACCAATTTTTAAGTGTTTGGCTGCTGTGAGCTGTTGGGGAATCAATTTATAGGTAGCTTGTTGAACGCGATCATGTAAAAATCGATATTCAACAACACTTTCTTCTAAATTATTTTTAACCTCATCTACAACGTACAAACGATAAATTTGACTTTCAGGAACAATCAAACCAGCCTGTAAAGCCGACCATAAATTAATCGTGACTTCTACCTCCGACTGCTTACAGATAATTGCCAAAGTACTTAACTTAAATCGATTCCCAATACATGCAGCTAACTTCAACACGTCTTGAGTTGCTTGAGGAAGTTTTTGCAGTCGACTAACCATAAATTCCACCACATCATCCGTCAGATTAGTTAGCCTTACTTGAGTCAAATCAAACTGACGTAAATTGTATTGCCTGTCGGAACTAATATATCCATCTTCATATAATCCGTTGAGAAGTTGATTCGTAAAGAAAGGATTACCTTGAGTTTTGTGATAAATTACCTCTGCTAAAGGAGCAACAAGCATCTTAGAACAAAGTAATGTATCAGCAACTAGATGATTGATATCTTGTTGTGCCAGTGGTTCCAAAGTAATTGTATTAATACAAGTGTTTCCACTTTCAATTTCTTGCAAGCACAATGTCAGTGGATGGGCAGAAAATACTTCATTATCTCGATAAGCACCTAATACCAATAATGAATTTACACCTATCCTAGATTCATGCATCAATAGTTTAAGTAGGTTCAAAGATGCTGAATCTGCCCATTGCAAATCATCCAAAAATATTACTAAAGGATGCTCTTGTTTAGTAAATACTTGAATAAATTTATCAAATACTAAATTAAAACGATTTTGGGCTGCAATTCCAGATAATTCAGGAACTGCTGGTTGCCTACCCAGAATAATTTCTAGATATGGAATTACGTCAATTATTATCTGAGCATTATTCCCTAATGCTGCCAATATTTTTTCTTTCCAATCATTTAATCGCTCGTCTGATTCTGCTAATAACTGCTTAACCAAACCATTAAACGCCTGCACAAAAGCACTAAAAGGAATACTACGATTAAATTGGTCAAATTTCCCTTTGATAAAATAACCTTTTTGTCGAGTAATGGGTTTGTAAACTTCATTGACTACTGCGGTTTTGCCAATTCCAGAAAATCCGGCTACCAACATTAGTTCTGCGTTACCTTTAGCTACTCTTTCAAAGCTACTAAGTAAAGTTTTTACTTCAGTTTCTCTGCCGTAAAGCTTATCAGGAATAGTAAAGCGATCGCTTTTATCTTGTTGTCCCAACTCAAATGTGTCAATCTTCTCTCTACTATTCAAGCGATCAAGACAAATTTCTAGATCATGTTTGATTCCTAATGCACTTTGATATCGATCCTCAGCATTTTTTGCCATCAGTTTCATAACAATATCTGAAACTGACGTAGGTATTATCGGCTTAATTTGCTGTGGGGATGTAGGATCTTTTACCAAATGAGAGTAAATCAACTCCATTGGCTCTTGTTTATCAAAGGGTAACCTTTGGGTAAATAATTCGTATAAAGTAATGCCTAAGGAGTAGTAATCACTACGATAGTCTAAACTCCGATTCATTCTGCCTGTTTGTTCGGGAGAAATATAAGCTAATGTTCCTTGTAAAGAGCTGTAATTTCTAATTGAGTTTTGTTCTTTGGCTAGTTGAGTAGCAAGTTCAAAATCAATAACCTTCAATTCCTGAGTATCTTCATTGTAGAAGATATTAAACGGATTGATATCTTTATGAATGATATTCGCAGCGTGGATTGCAGCTAGAGCATCAACTATTTTGATTGCAAGTATAAGACTTTCATTGATAGATAAGTCTCGTTTCTGGATCAAACTCTTTAGAGTTTCCCCTCCAAAATCCTCTAATACTATGGCTAATTGATTTTCATAGTGTACAATTTCGTAGGCATTTACAATACCAGGATGTTTGAGATTCTTGATAATTTCATACTCTTTTTGGCAACGATTCAGAGCATTACAATTTAGACTGTCTTGTTTAACTAATTTGATTATTACTGACAGATTATCCTGCTTTCTTATAGCTCTATAAATCAAGGAACGAGTAGTTTCCTCAATCAGCTTTAGCTGGCAATAATCAATCAGCATGATACTCTCGAATAGTCTATCCAACCTAAATATGCCCAAAAACTAGTCTGTAATTAGATTTTCTAGTATTAGCTCAGATTATGGTTAACAAATATAAACCTTGGATTTGCTTTTATGATACTTAAGTTATTTCATCATTAATTTGCCATTATCTTCTCAAACTTCCACAGTAACAGGGGCATGATCGCTTGGCTTTTCAAGCTTTCTAGGTTCGACATCAATCCAACACTTAGTAGCTTGTTCGTAAAGCTTCGGTGTCAAATAATGATGATCAATGCGCCAGCCTCGATTGCGAGGAAATCCTCCAGCACGATAATCCCACCAACTGTAGTGTCCTTCTTCCAGGGTAAACTTACGAAAAGCATCCTTTAGCCCGATAGACAGCACATCCTGTAAAGCAGCTCGTTCTTCAGGAGAAGACATGATATGTTTAGCTTTGCCTTTAGAGTTATAAATATCTTTATCTTCTAAAGCAATATTAAAATCACCACAGATACAAATTTCATAATCTTGTTGCTCACGCAAAGCTTCCAGATACTGCTTTAGTAATTGAAGCCAACCAAGTTTGTACTCATATTTTTCGCTAGCGATCGCAGATCCATTAGGCACGTAGAGATTTACGATGCGAATATCATTAACTAACCCCGAAATAACTCGCTTTTGCTCATCAAAATCGCCTACAACCTCTTTACCAAGAATAGGAGCAAACCCACAACTAACTTCCTTCATAGGTAATTTACTAAAGAAAGCCACGCCGTTGTAAGACTTTTGTCCAGAAATATAAACTTGATAACCAAGCTCTCGAAAAGAGTCTTGAGGAAACTGCTCGTCTCGAACTTTAGTTTCTTGTAAACACAAAACATCTACAGGGTTTTGTTTTAACCAGTCGGTTACAATTTCAAGGCGAGAGCGAACCGAGTTAACATTCCAAGTTGCAATCTGCATTATTTTTACTATCCCCGATGCGATGAATTCTCCAGCAACAATTCTCAAGGTCTTCGTTTATGGAACGCTCAAACCTGGAGAAGCTAACTACAAAATTTATTGTCAAGGAAAAACTATAGCAGAAACTCCAGCCTATATCAGAGGAGAGCTTTATCAATTGTCAAGAGGATATCCAGCTGTATGTCAGGGCAATCGAAAAATAACAGGCTATCTACTTGAATTTATTGTACCCAGGGAACAATCGCCAGAAGATTGCCACGTCTTGAGGCAACTAGACCAATTAGAGGACTATCAAAAAAATCGTCCTACTAAATTTAACGAATACTATCGATTGCAAGTAAAAACATTCGATCCAAATGATAATTTTTTAGATTATGCTTGGTGCTATTTTATGACTCAAGATCAAATTTTAAGTTTGAAAGGCAAAGTCATTCTAGATAATAAATGGCAGAGTTTTCGCTCAAAGTAAGCTACTTTTTTACAAAATCGATATTAGCTTTTATATTTTGTTTATCAACCATATCAAATATATATAGGCGTGATAGATTTACTGTGTAATAAACAATACTACTTTAAAAAAGTAAGTTGAATATATGGTTTCGATTAGCGGTGGTATGGGTCAAGATACTCTGATCGGTGGAGTAGAAGACGATATTATTTTTGGTGGCTTTGGAAGTGACACAATTTTTGGTAACGGCGGAGCTGATATCATCAGAGGTGGTGCTGGATCTGACAATATAGTCGGTGGAGATGGCAATGATTCTCTGTTTGGTAATAACGATAATGACGTTATTTTTGGTCTTGGAGGCGACGATATTCTACGTGGCGATAATGGCAACGATCTTCTTGTTGGGAATAATGGCAATGACTTTTTACTCGGTGGAGCAGGAAGAGATACGTTATTTGGTGGCGACGGCGATGATACTTTAAGAGGGGCTGGCGGTGCAGATGTTTTTGAAATCGCTCGTGGGGTTAATGTAGGGACTGACCGTATCAGAGATTTTGAGGATGGAATCGACAAAATTGCTTTATCTACAAGAAATGGTTCAAGACCTTTGTCCTTTGATGATTTGACTATCATCCAAAGAGGAAACAATAACGTCGGAATCTCCATTAGCAATACAAATAATCTTCTCGCAATTCTTGAGAACACTGATGTGGCAGACATCACTGAAGCTGACTTCATTCAGGGCTAAATCGTTAAAAGTTTATATTTAACAATTTAGATACAGAGTGACTAATCATATAGAGCCAGCTCTTGATCATTAGTTAAATGACTTCTAGTTAGCGCAACTTTTTAGATTTGATTTACATATAAAAAAGGCCCAAAATAAGAGCCTGATACACTTGAAAATCCAGTAGTTGACAATTAAAAAATCAAATAGTGTTGAATGAAACCCCCCTGAAAAGCTAGTTCTAGTTTTTAGGCTTGCTTCTCAGGACTTTTTTGTATAGATTCAATTGTACTGATATCCGTTTCTATAGTAACTGAATCAGATTTCTTGACGGCTAGAGGCACTTGAAACAGCAGCCTTAGGGATGATTACAGTAGGTTTACTTAAGCTCACAGCTACCTTGACAGTATTACTGGTAAGAATTTCAGGAGTTTCATTATCGGCAAAACGTAAACCAGGGGTAGAAACATTCGGAAATACGCTAACAACTGTAGCAACAATAGTGGCGGCGATCGCACTACCCCAAATAGCAATACGCTTATTCCGACTACGCTTGTCTATAGTCGCAAATACCTGTTCAGTGAGGTCTTCTGCAGCGATAGAACTACCAACAGGCAATACCATCTGCTGCATACCACCCTGGAGCTTAAGTAATTGTAGATAGAGCTTTTTAATCTCAGGGTCGTTGTCTAGCCATTCTTGCACCTGTCTGCGCTCTTGGGCTGTTGCTTCCCCATCGATGTAAGCACTAAGAACCTCAAAACAATCAATTTCCCCTTCTTCCATTTCTAGGGGAGACAAAGAGCCATCATAAAATTCATCGTAGTTGGATGTCATTGCATTATCACTAAATAATCTGAAGCGAACTAAACATAAATAGACAACTAAAAATAAGCAATAGCTTTCCTTCTCAATTATCCTTCATTGAGATAATTCTGCAAAGTGGACTGAAGTTTTAACCTAGCTCTAGCAATTCGAGACTTCACTGTTCCAAGAGATGCCCCAGTAATTTCTGCTATTTCCTCATAGGGTAAACCTTGAATTTCTCTGAGGACTATTGTCGTACGAAAGGTTTCAGGAAGCTGAGAGATGGCTTGACGCAATTGCTCATAAAATTCCTGAGTTGCCAAATCATCAGTGGGACTAGGAGCCTGGGAGGGAAGTTCCCAATTCATTTCACCGTCACCAGTCCTAATTGGAGCATCCAGAGAAATAGGAGTCTTATGACGCTTACGCTTACGCAACTCGTCGTAAAACAAATTCGTCACAATTCTACTGAGCCAACCACGGAATTTAGCAGGTTCTTGCAGACGTTTAATATTTCGATAAACTCTGATCCAAACCTCTTGAGCTAGATCAGATCTTTCTTGCCAGTCAGGAGCAAGATGATAAAACAAACGATTAACGTGAGATTCGTACCGTTTGAGCAATTCGGCAAAAGCAACGCGGTCTGGCTGACTTCCTTGCTGACAGCGGACAATCAAATCATAGTTAGAGAGTTTTTCGGCTGACAACAATTTTTCTTCAGTAGCTTTAGTACTTGCACTATGACCCATGCTCGAGTTCTCGATTTGCGATCGCTGTGACCATGATACAGGAAGGGACTGATTCATTAGTTTCTCCACGGTATAATTCGTGCTTCTCACTTTCTATTGACCAGAAAACAGGAGACAAAGTTCCAAGGAGAAAAAATTAAATCTGATAATACCAAGATTATAGTGTGAGTAAGTAAGAAACTGGATTAAAACAGGTGAAGAGGAGAGTCAAGACCACTAACTAAGACTGAGAACTATTTTTCTTCTCATAACCAGGGGCATAGTCTTTTAGCAAACTACTTAGCTGGCCAGCAACACTGGATTCACCTTGTTTACGAATTGCTTTTCTTTCTGGATAAAATTCTGGACGATCAAGATAACGTGCTAGAGCATCATTTACCTGCTGGTTAATCAACTCTTGTAGCTCTTCTTTAGCTCTTTGACGTTGATAATTTGCCCCTTCTTCAGTCGTAGCGTAAAGAGGAGGTAAACGATTCAGAGCGTAAGCTGCAATATCTCCTACATCAACTGAAGAGTCACTAGTTTGTTCAATTTCTGCCACTCTGGTGATAGCTTCGCTTAAAACCAACTCTTCCATGACGTTTATAAACTGTTTCCGAGGAACAGCTACAACTTCCCCTGTAAGTAAAGAACCCATTAGCTTATCAAGAGCCATGTATTCTTCAACTGATAGTTCCGCTGCTGTGTCACAAATTCTACCCACCTCTGCTTCCATGCTAGGGGTGAGGTAGCCATCTTTTAAGGCTTGCTCCACAATTTGCTTGATACTCATAACTGCTTTTTTAATCCAGAGATTAGCTTATAAATTGACTTCTCGCCCCATCTTAATCTCTATTTCGGTGGATTGGAAAGGATTTAACGCGCTGTAAAGTTACAAGTACTAGCTACAAAATATTAAGTAAATTCAGCAAGGGAAGAGAAAACTTTCAATAATATTGATAGTACAAAGTTTTACTCTCCAAGATGGCATGTTATCTTCTATCAGTTATGTAATTCGCTCCCAGCAAGACGGCAAACACCTGACTGCCCGAATTACAGAAAAAGAATCTCCTCAACCAGTAGCCTATTTGCTATTGTTCAAAGCGGATTATGAAGCACTTTCTTATATCAATACTCATGGCAAAGAAGTGAGCGATCGCCTAGGTGTAGAATCACTTTCCATCCCCCAACTCAAATCCTTACTTCAGCGCTGGGGCTACCAAGGTATCGGTCTAGTCGAAGACCCCCTAATTCCTGAGATTAGTTTCTTACAGGTTTAGTCATAGAACTTCATTTGCCCTATCCCTGCTCTTTACGCTTTTTCTTGTCTGGACATCCTGGAGCTTTAAGGGTTTTGTCAAGCCAGCCTGTTGCCTGCTGTAAGTGAGATATAGCCAACTCTGGTTGGTCTTTGAGGAGAAATACCAAAGCAGAAGTTAATTGCTGTCCCGCTTGAGCTTTGCGATCGCCTTGCAAACGATGCCAGTCACGATGAGAAATTGCTAAACGTTGGGCAAGTTCTTGCGCTAGTTCGAGAGTAGAGCTATCCTGTAACGATTTCTCATTGGATAGAGATGTATTGTGCGACATGAGTTAGTATCGTAGAAATTTTCCTTAAGATTTTTTTATTGTAATTTTTAACGATGACATCTCGCGAATCCTCAGTAAATAGTAAAAATAACTTCCAAGTCGAAAAGGCTTTAGGAGAGGTAGAGCAGTCTTTAAATGAGTTAGAGGCTCGCTATCAGCAGATTAAGCAAGATTGGCAGCGTAAAAGTCAGTTAGAAGTTGAAAAAGAGCAACTAAAAGCGCAAAAGAAGCGCAATGCGGAGAAAGAACCGATTAAAACTCAAATCAACTTGATTCAAAAAGAACTAGACGAACTAGAATTAAACCTCGAAAGTAGCTTATTACCCGATATTTTTTGGCAAGTCGTCCGTTTCGTCGGAATCGGGGTTGTGATTGGTTATGGTTTGAGCTTTGTGGCGAACCAGGCTTAACATAAATTCTCATGCCTGAAAGCTATCAACCTTGCTTGTTTGATGTTGCTGATAGTTGGCAAGAGAAATGGCGGTTTATCAGAACCTTCGCTACTAAATGGCATGGCGTTAAATTCAGCGATCGCGCCGATTTAATCCCTTTAGTAAAGCAAACAAAATCGAGCCTAGGTTTGCAGTTACCAGCCTCATTTAAAGAATATATTGTCTTTTCAGCTGATGCTAATAGTGTTAAAAGGCCTCGTGTAATTCGCGATGATTATCAGGTTGAATATTTAAAACAGCTTAATGTTGTATCTCTGTTACGACTTTCTGAAGGTGATGCTTTCTGGGCAGTAAAGGTCAAAGATCTCATGCCCGAAGATCCGCCAGTGCAATGTTTTAAGCTGAATAAGCTGGGGATGGATTCTTACGATAATTATGCTCTAACAAGAGAAATTAAAGAAGCTGGCTTCAAACCTTGTAGTATTTCTTCTCCTTGTATAAGCGATTTTGCCTTAGAGCAAGTACTTTTCTTTACGAATAATGGAAAGGGAGCAGTGCTAGATTATCGAGATATAAGCGATCGCACAATCCAAGAACTAGATCGAGTTTTTGCGCGTAAATCCCAATGGGGTAAGACTAGTATCTATGAGAAGCCCAACATCATTGCTATTCTTAACCCCTACTGGCGCACACAAACAAAACATAATTTTTTATCTGTCAGATTATGGAAAACTCTAACCAAAGCCGAACTTCCTGATTTTCTATTTTGGCAACAACCCAGTGGCTATCAGCATACAGTAGGAGATGGAATTGACGAGCTAATGAATTTTTAGCGGTCAGGATTCTATCAGTTAAGCTATATTCGGCATATTTGAAACGCTTAATCTTCCATGACATTTGAGAAAAAACCTCGTTTATTAGTAGCTGCTAGCGGTACTGGTGGCCATTTATTTCCTGCCTTGGCTGTAGCCCAACAACTCACAGAATATGAAATTCAGTGGTTGGGAGTACCAGATCGCTTGGAAAACACCCTCGTACCAGATGATTATCCCCTCAATATCGTCCCCGTACAGGGTTTACAAAAACCTCTAGGATTGAGCACACTCAAAATTGCAGCCAACTTTGTTGCTTCGATCTTTAAGGTGCAACAGCTCATTAAACAAAACCAAATAGACGCAGTTTTTACGACAGGTGGTTACATCGCTGCACCTGCTATCTTGGCAGCAAAGCTACAAAACAAGCCCGCCGTCCTCCACGAGTCCAACTTTATTCCAGGAAAGGTTACACGCTTTTTGAGTCGTTGGTGTAGTCAAATTGCTCTAGGTTTTGCTGGAACCTCCCAGTACTTACCAGGAATAGCTACCGAATATGTCAGTACACCAGTGCGATCGCAGTTTTTAACTCCCCAGAAGTTAGATTTAGGGATTCCTGATGATGCGATTGTAATCGTGGTAGTTGGTGGTTCTCAAGGGGCAGTCGCCGTCAATCGACTGGTGCGCGAAGCTGCGGTGAGCTGGCTAGACAAAGGAGCTTATATCGTTCACCTTACAGGCAAAAACGACCCTGATGTAGATAGTCTTCAACATCCTCACTACATTAATTTGTCTTTTTATGACAATATGGCAGGACTCTTGCAAAGAGCCAATTTAGCTATTAGTCGAGCAGGAGCAGGAACTCTTACCGAACTAGCAATTACCCAAACCCCTGCAATCTTGATTCCTTATCCCTTTGCAGCCGAAGATCATCAAACTTACAACGCTCAAGTCTTTACTGAAGCTGGTGCTGCTGAGCTATTTCCCCAATCCGAGCTAACCAAAGAAAAGTTACAAACTACGGTGAATGAATGGTTAGATAAACCCGAAATCCTAGCAGAGATGGCAACCAAAGTTAAAGAACTCGCGATCGCAGACAGTGCAACTCAGTTAGCTGATTCAATTCGTAATTTGGTCAGTTTGAAATAGTTTCTACTTTTTGCATAGCCTATAATTCTTCAATCTCGACCTTCCGCTTGAGAGGCATAGGCTTACGTTCGGTTTGCGGTAACAAAATAGGTTCTTTCTCGCGTTCCTTAACTTGGTTAGGCAACAATACAGGTAGCGGATCTTGTTCGTCCATCCAGTAGCTGGCAACTGGTAGAGTTTGCTCCAGGTCTTCGAGTAAGCGAGGAACAATCATTACCGAGTGGAGTTCGCCAATTCTCTCTGCTTCCTGCATCCCAATGTCGATTGCCATTGCCACATTAGCCACCGACCCACGAATAATCGCTGTACACAACCCATCACCAATTTTTTCATAGGAAGCAAGCTGCACGTCAGCACTCTTGAGCATGGCATCCGCTGCCCCAACCATTGCAGGGAAACCACGAGTTTCTAAAAGACCAATGGAACGATTGCTTAGACGACTATAACCGCGACGTTTCTGGATTAATTCTGCAAGATGAGAACCCAAAGGAAACACTACCTCTAGATTGGGCATAGGACGAGCAATTACCGATTTAGAAACTAACTGACCAAATTTTTCCGCTGTTTTGGTGCCTTCTTCTACTGCCAGACGGACATCAGCTATATTTCCTCTAACTACGGCAGT
>CAZSEZ010000025.1:22691-26528 GCA_964606015.1 uncultured bacterium | reverse complement strand
CTAAGCGGTTTAGAAAAAGACCTGTCGTAAAGTCTGTATGCTGGTCTGCATGAACTATATTTCCACCGTTAGCATAAATAAAGTTAGCGAATTTGGCCACCAGACCAGGACTATCTGGGCAAGAAATTAGAAGAGTTGCTGTTACTGGATTTTCCATATCTTTTTTGAATGCCTTGATTACCTAACAAATTTTTCCCACAAACTGAACAATTTTTTTAAAACTCGAGCCATAATTGGGAACTATAGAAATATATATCCAGCAAAACTATATTTAATTAGTTAATTTCACGGAGAGTTGAAGTAATATCCCAAAACTCATACTTCTCGTCTCCATTAAGCTCATACTACATTTCCATAAACAGTTATCATGAACAGCCAGGGTAATTTTCCAGAACAGAATAGCTTCTCAGATCCCCTTAATTCCGATGAATTACACAGTAATGACATCGATGCTTTAGAGAATAGTAATTCTAAAGACCCATGGCTCGCCGAACAAGTTAATAAATTTGGAAATGGCAAACAAACAGTACTTCAATCAGATCTGTTTGATGATACATCAACTCCTAATTCATCAGAAAGATTGCAAGAAACCATAGTTGATTCAGAGGATAACAGTTCTGATAAAAAAACAGAAGAACTGTTAGCTGAATTAGATGATCTAGGTATTTTAGATCCAGATACCCAAGATATTGATCAAGAATTAGATTTCGAAGATTCTTCGAAGGATGTGTCTGCGGACTTACCACAAGTAGATCCCAGAAATACTATTAGCCTTGACCTTGAAGCTTTGGAATTGGATGACTCAGCTGGAAAGGCATTAGACGGTATCGAAGAATTATCAGAAATAGATGCTAAAGGTACTATCAGTATTGACCTCGATGCTTTGGAGCAAGAGGTAGCAACTATTGCTGGGGATCAGAATAATAGTTTGGATACAGTAGTGAATGATTTAGATGATCTCTTAGAGGAAACAATCTCTCAGACAGAACTTAACCTTGATGAAACTAATTCCTTAGAACTTAAATCAAGCGATACATCTGAAAATTTGATCCTGGACATGTTGATGACTGTTTCAGATAGCGATGTTGAGTTGGAATCTAGTGATGGAGAGCTAGATTTAGATGGTTTACTAAGTGCTACTGATGCTGATGACCATAGCGAAGAGCTGGATTTAGATAGTCTGATCGATGCTTCTGATACTAGTAGCAAACTCGAACTTGATGAACTTGATAGTCTTGGTAACCATAGTGAAGAGCTAGATTTAGATAGTCTGATCGATGTTTCTGATAAGAGTAGCAAACTCGAACTTGATAGTCTTGATGACCATAGCGAAGAACTGGATTTAGATAGTCTGATCGATGCTTCTGATACTAGTAGCAAACTCGAACTTGATGAACTTGATGTTAGTGAAGAGCTAGATTTAGCTGATTTAGAGATTGATGCTCTTGAATCAGTAGGGGAGTTAGGAGACCTCGATAATCTTTTAGAAAGCCAAAACAAAGAAGCTGCTCCTAAACCACCAGTAGCCAAAGCTAAACCCAAGGTACAAAAACCTAAAACGGCTAGCCCCTCACCAGCGCCAGCTAAAGCCTTCGACCAAACTATGCGGGTCTCGGTTAAAAAGCTCGATAATCTTAATAACCTAATTGGAGAATTGGTTGTAAAACGTAATCGTTTGGAAGAAGATCAAGAAAGAATCCGTCGCTTTATGGATAATCTTCTCGGCCATGTTCAATCACTAGGTGAAATGGGCGGTAAGATGCACGATCTTTATGAGCGATCGCTACTAGAAGGTGCGCTGATAGCTAGTCGTCAGCAAGGTCAATCTTCAGGAGCGAAAACGTCTAGTTTTCTTGAGGAAGGGGAAGAGGTAGATCAAGGAAATGAAGATCTAGATGCGTTAGAGCTAGACCGATTTACAGGATTCCATTTACTTTCTCAGGATATTATTGAATTAATTGTCCGAGTCCGCGAAGCAGCCTCAGATATTCAGTTTGTTGTGGATGAAACTGATAAAGTCACTCAGTCTCTGCGCCAGGTTACATCTCAGTTGCAGGATGGGATGAACTCCTCACGAATGGTTCCTTTTGGACAAACGACAGATCGCTTACCTAGGGCAATTCGTGATATTTCGCGTCAGCTACAAAAACAAGTTAATCTTCAGGTAGAGGGGAAAGATGTTTTAATTGACAAGATGATTGTCGAGAATCTCTACAATCCCATGACTCATCTAGTCAATAATGCTATTACTCACGGGATTGAATCTCCAGAAGAGCGACAAAAAGCAGGTAAGCCAGTTACGGGAACCCTGAATATTAAAGCCTTCCTCCAAGGGAATCAAACCGTAATTGCCATTTCTGATGATGGAGCAGGAATTGATCCAGAGAGAATTAAAACTAAAGCGGTAGAGAAAGGTTTATTAACTTGGGCAAAAGCACAAAGCCTCACTAAACAGGAGGTTTTTGATTTAATTTTCCATGCTGGTTTTAGTACCAAGGATCAAGCTGATGATTTTGCGGGTCGCGGTGTCGGTATGGACGTTGTTAGTACTGACCTCAAAAAAATTCGCGGAACCATTAGTATCGAATCAGAGGTAGGAAAAGGAACGGTTTTTACCATTCGCTTACCACTGGTTCTTAGTATTTGTAAGGCAATTAGTTGTGTCTTTAACAATACGCGGATTGCTTTCCCTATCGATGGTGTAGAAGCACAAGAAGAGTTCTTATTGAGTGAAGTGGTCACTAATGAAAATGGAGTAAAACAAATTCCTTGGAACGGAACTCTGTTACCTTTCCAACCTTTAGGTAATCTACTGTTCTACAATCGTCAGATTGGTCGAGGTGGAATTTACAATATCAACAAAGAAGATGATACTGTCTCCGTTATTGTTCTTCGTAGTGCAGACAATTATCTGGCAGTAGAAGTTGACCAAATTCTTGGGGAACAGGAGATTGTAATTAAGCAGTTTGATGGGCCTGTACCTAAACCTGCAGGTATTGCTGGTGCTACTGTTTTGGGTGATGGGATAATTATGCCTATCGGCGATGTGCTTGAACTGATTGAAGTAGCTCAGGGTAAACGTACTGTAGAACTTGGCTTCAATTTATTACAGAACAAGCAGCAGCAACAGAAAGTAGAATCTACAGTTACAGAGCCTACCGTATTGGTCGTTGATGACTCAATTACAGTGAGAGAACTCTTAACTCTCAGTTTTAACAAGCTAGGTTATCGTGTTGAGCAGGCTAGAGATGGCCAAGAGGGTTGGGATAAACTACGAGGTGGTTTGCCTTGCGACATGATTTTCTGTGATATTGAGATGCCTCGGATGAATGGTTTAGAATTGTTAGCCAATCTGCAAAAAGACGAAGATCTTAAGCGAATTCCTGTGGCGATGTTAACTTCTCGTGGTGCTGATAAGCACCGTCAGTTAGCAACTGATTTGGGAGCCAAAGCTTATCTGACCAAGCCATATACGGAAAAAGGCTTGATGGATGTTGCACAAAAATTGATTGAAATCAATCGAGTTAATAAAGAGGCAGATTCTATGGTGGTAAATCCCCGAGAAACTTTGTCTATTCCTACTTCTGGTGTCAAGCCTAAGAGTGAGTCGTTAGTTTTGATTATTGATGATTCAGTTACGGTAAGAGAATTACTGTCAATGACTTTCAAAAAAGCTGGTTATCGTGTCGAGCAAGCTAGAGATGGGCAAGAAGCCTGGGATAAGCTTGAAGAAGGATTAGAATGTGATATCGCTTTTTGTGATATTGAGATGCCGAGAATGAATGGTTTGGAACTGCTATCAAATTTACAAGAGAGTGATAGCAGTTCCAAACCATT
>CAZSEZ010000025.1:0-22675 GCA_964606015.1 uncultured bacterium | reverse complement strand
ATTGCGATGCTAACTTCTCGTGGGGCTCAAAAAATGCGTAACATTGCAGCTCAAAGAGGTGCCAGAGGATATTTTGTTAAGCCATACGTAGAAGAAACTTTGCTTGATGCGGCAGAAAGAATGATGCGTGGTGAGGTCTTAATCGAGGAGATAGAAATTGAAGAATAAATACTGGTTACTAACCATGAGTATTTGAAGTTTAAGACAATAAAGGAAATTGATAGCTGCGGATTAACTTAGTTGTTCGCAGTTTTTTCTTTTTATGTGCAATCTGATAAATTTCTGTGTCAATATCAAGTTTTCAGATCTATTCGAATCTATTTGAAGATTTTCTGCTGGGTAGCGATTAAGTTGTTCTAACTAAATTCTTAAGTGATAAAAAGCTAGATATCAATCTGGATTTTAATAAAAATTACGAATTATCTCTCTATGTTTTTTTTGCGCTAATCTTTGTAAGATAAAAGCCTTTCTCTCTATGAATTTGTTATCTATCTAGGGGATTAAGTCTCAAGACTTAATATATTTGCTTACCTTATCACTACGGAAGAAACATTGTGCAGCAAATTACTAAAACACTTAAGGTTTTACTAATTGAAGATAGTCTTCCAGATGCCATTATGCTAGAGAAAGTCTTTAACAAAGTGGCAACGACTAGGTTTGAGTTGAAAAGGGTAGAATCCTTACAGCAAGGAGTCGGTTGTTTATTCGCGGATGAGTTTGATGTTATATTGCTCGATCTATCTTTGCCTGATAGCTGGGGGTTAAACTCTTTAGAGAAAATTCAACAAATAACTACGGAAATACCAATTATTGTTTTAACTGGAACTGATAGTGATGAAATTGCGATCGCTGCATTAAGAGAAGGAGCGCAAGACTATCTAGTTAAGGATTATGGTATCGATACCAATGTGTTTGGCTTACTTCTCAAGAGAGCAATCGCTCATGCTATAGAAAGAAAACAGGTAGCACAGCAATTGCTTCGTAGTGAGGCTTTGTATCGAGGAGTTATTGAAGATCAAACGGACTTTATCTGTCGTTTTCTAACTGATGGGAGCATCTTTTTTACTAATCAAGCTTTTAGTCGTTATTTACAAGAAAGTTTTAGCAAAATTTATCAGAAAAATTTTTTTTTATTGATTTCAAGTGAGGATATCTCTTCCGTTAGCCCTTTAATTAGTACTCTCAACCAAAATCATCCTCAAGTTAAATTAGAATTTAGAGCCTATTGTCAGCAAGAGCTAGTCTGGCAACAATGGACAATTAGAGCAATTTTTCACAATGAAGAGATTGTGGAATATCAAGGAGTGGGACAAGATATTAGTGATCTTAAGGTAGCAGAAATAGAAAAAATAAAACTGATTACTTCTCTGCATGAAAGCCAAGAAAGATTTCGAGTGGTCGCTAATAGTGCTCCCATCATGATTTGGATGAGTGATGCCCAAGGAAAAGCAATATTTATCAATAAGTATTGGCTGGATTTTACAGGTAAAAATCTTGAACAAGCTATGTTGGAAGATTGGCTCTTGAGCGTCCATCAGGATGACTTGGCAAGATGCCAAATAGTTCATAGGGATGCTCTGCAAGACCGCAAGCCATTTAGCCTGGAATATCGTCTAATCAACCATCAAGCAGAATATTGTTGGATTTTTATTCGAGGTATTCCTCGTTTTAACGATCAAGGTCAATTTGTTGGTTTTGTTTATTCTGGAATTGATATATCTCAACGTAAAAAGGCAGAAACAATGCTGACCCAACAGGCTGAGAGAAACTATTTTCTTGCGGAGGTTTCTCAGCGTATTCATGAGTCTTTAGATTTAGAAGAAATCATAACTATCGCTACTAATAAAATCCATGATTTTTTTAAAGTAGAAACAGTTTTTATTGCCAGGCTAGAAAGCTCAGAAAAATTTTCTCTATTATCTCAGCAAAATTCGACTTCAACAAATAGCCGTACTATTCCACCTATTTTGACAGACAAGTTTTTGCACGAGCAAGATCGGTTTAAGCTGTTGCAAGCAGGGAATACCCTCACTTTTAACTTTTCACAAGTTCGCCAATGCAATGTTACTGACGCGAAAAACATTGAGTCTGTTTCTCTAAGTAAATCTGAATTGCCTTGTACCGTAGTACTAATGCCGATAATTGTGGAAAAAAAGCTTTGGGGCGTTTTTGTGGTTGAAGAATGTTCAAAAGCTCGAACCTGGCAAAAAGATGAGATTCAATTATTAGAACAAATTATCTGGCAACTAGCGATCGCAATTAAACAAGCAGAATTGTATCAAGCAATCGAGCAAGCCAACCGACAACTTAAAGAACTAACGATTATCGATAGTCTCACGGGAATTGCGAATCGACGTAAATTTGATGAATACATCGAAGCGGAATGGAAACGTCTTGCGAGAGAAAAAGGAACTCTGTCTCTCGTGCTCTGTGATATTGATTATTTTAAGCTTTACAACGATACTTACGGACATCAAAGGGGCGATCTATGTCTTCAGAAGGTAGCCCAGGCAATTCAGAAAACAGCTAAACGTCCTGCGGACTTAACAGCTCGATACGGTGGAGAAGAAATCGCTATCATTCTTCCTAACACTACTTTAGAAGGAGCTCAAAAGTTGGCGAAAAAAATCTGCCAGCAAATTAAAGCTTTGCAGATTCCTCACATTAACTCCCAAGTTGACATGTATGTCACTCTTTCTTTAGGAGTAGCTGGCTGTATCCCCAGTTCTGGTTGTTCAGTTGCTGAGTTAATTTCTTGGGCAGATAACAATCTATATCAAGCAAAAGAACAAGGTAGAAATAGAGTGATTAGTTATGACAAGCAGGCTCTTAATGGCTAGTTGATTGTTAGTTATCAACTATTAGACCAATCCATGTAAACTGTTTGCCGTGGAATAGAATGAGGTTTATGGCTCAAGCAGAAATAATTGGCTTAGGAAGATCGGGAATTGCTGCTGCACGACTTTTGAAACGTAGTGGTTGGGATGTCATCTTGGGAGATAGTGCCACCAACTCACAACTTGCAGCTCGCTCTAATGCTAGAGAGTTGATAGAGGCCAAGCAACGATTAGAAGCAGAGGGGATTACTGTCGAATTAGGGCGCAATCTTAATTTAGATCGAGAAAGTCCTGGGTTAATTGTTGTCAGCCCTGGTGTCCCTTGGGATATTTCGGTACTTAAAGAAGCCAGAAGCAAAGGTATTGATACCATTGGTGAATTGGAACTTGCTTGGCGTTATCTCAAGCAAATTCCGTGGCTGGGTATTACAGGTACTAACGGGAAAACGACTACGACAGCTTTGGTGGCTGCAATGTTTGAAACTGCTGGATTAGAAGCTCCTGCTTGTGGCAATATCGGCTACGCCGCTTGCGAATTAGCCCTGAGAGATCGCATTCCTGATTGGGTAATTGCAGAAATTAGTAGCTATCAGATCGAATCTTCTCAAGATTTACAACCTCAAATTGGCATTTGGACTACCTTTACTGCCGATCATTTGGCACGTCACAAAACTATCGAGAAATACTGCGCAATTAAAACCTCTTTGTTAAGACGTTCTCGCCAACCAATTATTAATCGCAACGATGCCTATTTAGCCGGGTTAGATCCTACTGATTGGCAAACAGCTTACTGGACAAATATTGCAGAAGAGTCTGTAATCCCCAGAGAACGCTTAGTCACAATCCGCGATGGTTGGATAGTGGCATTTGGCGAGCTGATTTTACCTTTGTCTTTGTTCAAAATGCCAGGACAACACAATCAACAGAATCTCTTACTGGCAGTGGCAGCAGCCAGGTTAGCTGGGATCGATAAAAAAGCGATCGCTCAAGCCATAACTACTTTTGGTGGTGTTCCTCATCGTCTTGAACCAATCTGCGCCTATCAGGGAATTCAGTTTATCAACGATAGTAAAGCAACTAATTACGATGCAGCAGAAGTAGGTTTAAGCTCAGTCAAAAATTCTGCAATTCTTATTGCAGGAGGTGCAGCAAAGGCAGGAGATGATAATACTTGGATTACTAAAATCAAGCAAAAAGCGATCGCAGTTCTTTTAATTGGTGAAGCTGCACCTCAGTTTGCTAAACGGTTACAGGAATCTGGCTATGGCAACTATGAGATAGTAGAAAGCCTGGAGAATGCCGTAGTTCGTAGTGTTGATCTAGCCAAAAGCAAAAATGCAGAAGTAGTCTTACTATCTCCCGCTTGCGCTAGTTTTGACCAATACCTAAGTTTTGAACATCGAGGTGAGCATTTTCGCGAGCTGTGTCAAGCTCTTACCGAGACTAAATCTTAACCTTTCAGATTGACTGGGATTCTTCCTGTCTTTTTACTCAGAATAATGAGGCTGGGAATTATTCGAGAAGTTCTAACAATTGTGTTTGTTTAAGTGAATTGTCAATGTAGCTAATAAAGTTCGATTGTTTTGGCAATGTACTGATTTAGATTGCCTGCCCCCAAAAATAACACTAGATCTTCAGGCTGTAGAATCTCTCGCTGCAAAAAGCTTGGTAAAGAGTTTAAGTCTGGATGGTAATGAACTTGCGAATGATGTTGACGAATTGCCTGAGCTAAGGTTTCCCCTGTGATATTGTTCGGATTGGCTTCGCCTGCGCTGTAAATATCCGTCACAATTGCCACGTCTGCATCGCCAAAAGAGGCTGCAAATTCACTTAAAAATGTTTCGGTTCTGCTGTAGCGATGGGGTTGGAAAATGGCAATAACTCGCTTATGTACTTTCTCTACTACCTTGAGCTTGGCAGCAGCTAGAGTAACACTAATTTCTTTAGGATGGTGAGCATAGTCATCAATAAACTTGATTTGATTGACTTCTCCTTTTGTTTCAAAGCGTCTTTTAGTTCCTGAAAACTGACTCAAACCTGATGTGATCGCTTCAAAGCTCAGGCCAATTTTTCTGCCGACTGCTACCGCTGAGAGAGCATTACTGAGATTGTGATTGCCCAGAAGTTGTAACTTTAGAGTACCGAGTAGCTGACCGCGTTCCCAAACTTCGGCAGAAGAACCTTCTGCACCATAGCAAATGTTTTTGGCCACGTAATCGGCATCGCTATTAGCATCTAAGCTATAGCTAAGGTCTAGCTGAATTCTATCGCGAACTACTTCGTCATCTAAACAGCCAATGACTACTTCGCACTGGTCAACAAAAGTCTGAAAAATATCTACCACTTCATCCAGAGAACTGTAGCGATCTGGGTGGTCTAACTCAATATTAGTGATGATGCCAATGGTAGGTGAATGTTTAACCAGAGACCCATCAGATTCATCTGCCTCTGCAACCAAGTATTCTCCTTGACCGACACGAGCGTTACCTTGCCAGGCATCTACTTCCCCACCAACAATAATTGTTGGGTCTAGATCAGCTTTGAGTAGCATATAGCCAATCATGCTACTGGTAGTGGTTTTACCATGAGTCCCTGAAACTGCAATGCTAGAGTAACGATCAATCAGTGCAGCTAATAAATCGGAGCGGTGAAAAATAGGGCAACCAAGACTTTGTGCTGCCTGGAATTCAGGATTAGATTTAGCGATCGCGGTAGAACAAACAACTTGGGGCAAAACTTCTGAATTGACCACATTTCCCGAACCACTGACAGAGACTAGAGAAGTAGCAGGTTGAAGCGACATGATTCGATTAAGATTAGCCGCTTCCTGAGTGAGAAAAATAGTGGCCCCAACAGATTCTAGACGTTGAGTGATGTGGCTACTTCTAACATCAGACCCCGAAACAGGGATTCCTCTCTCTGCTGTAATCTGCGCCAAAGCAGACATCCCGATCCCACCAATCCCAATAAAATGAAGCGGTGTTCCACCCAAATCTACTTTGCTCACCCTCACGCCTCCTTAAAACACCACCAAACAAGTGGTCTGACTTGCAATACGGGCTATGATAGCAACAAATTTTCGGAGTGGGTAATTGCCACAGCCGTAAATTTACTAAGGGATTGTTAGTTCGTAATTACTTTATTGAAATGTTCATGCTTTACGATATGATGAGTGATATTAAGAATCATTTATTCTATCGACCTAAGAAATTCATTAGAGGGTAAGAAGTAGTGGTAAGAGTAGCAATTAACGGTTTCGGACGTATTGGGCGTAATTTTTTAAGATGTTGGGTAGGCAGAGAAAGCAGCAACATCGAGGTAGTAGGGATCAACGATACATCTACTCCTGAGAATAATGCTATTCTTCTCAAGTATGATTCCATGCTTGGTATTTGTGATGCAGATATTAAGGCAGACAGTAACTCTCTAATTGTTAATGGTAAGACCATTAAATGTGTATCTGATCGTAATCCTTTAAATTTACCTTGGAAAGAGTGGGACATCGATATTGTTATCGAATCTACCGGGGTTTTCCGCGATCAGAAAGGTGCGGGTATGCACCTAGAAGCTGGTGCGAAGAAGGTTGTCATCACTGCTCCTGGTAAAGGTCCTGGTATTGGTACTTACGTAGTTGGGGTGAACGAAGAGAAGTACGATCCCAGCGAATTTGATATTGTTAGTAATGCTAGTTGTACTACTAACTGTCTTGCACCTATCGTTAAGGTAGTTGATAACAAGTTTGGCATCATCAAAGGGATGATGACCACAGTACATAGTTACACTGGTGACCAACGTATCCTAGATGCTAGCCATCGCGACCTCAGACGCGCTAGAGCGGCAGCAATGAATATTGTTCCTACCTCTACTGGTGCAGCAGAGGCAGTAGCCTTGGTCCTACCTCAAATTAAAGGTAAGCTAAACGGTATTGCAATGCGTGTGCCAACTCCTAACGTTTCTGTAGTTGACCTAGTAGCTCAAGTAGAGAAAAACACAATCGCTGAAGAGATTAACGAAGTTCTCAAAGCAGCATCAGAAAACGAGTTGAAAGGTGTCCTTGGTTATACTGACTTACCTTTGGTCTCCTCTGACTTCCGTAAAACTGATGTTTCCTCTACTGTAGATAGTCAGTTGACTCTAACTATGGACGGCAACATGATTAAAGTTGTTGCTTGGTACGATAACGAATGGGGTTACTCTCAAAGAGTTGTTGACCTAGCTGAAGTAGTCGCTTCCAAATTCTAAGTGAATTTATCAAGCTAGAGATTTTTTAAAAATAAAATAAACTTTTGTTCTCTGTTTACTGACGTAGGCAGAGTTTTTTTTGGGTAATTTTTAGATGCGGATCATAGTTACAAATTATTGACATCTATGGCTGCATCATGGCGTAAACCTTCAGCAATCCGAAAAATTTCCTGTCCTGTATGTAGATAGTGTTCGTCGTAATTAAGAGTAAAGTATTCTAGTTCTTTGATGCCATCTTCTAGTTGATTGAGACAATAGTATAGATTGGCTGCGACTCTAGCGCACTGGGAAGGATTGGGATAAGCTGCAAATTTCTGTTTGGCTAACTGAAGATAATGACTGCATTCCTCTAAGTAGGCTTGAAAATTACTTAAAAGTTCATCATCAAAAGGATCGGCAGCTAAAAGATCGATTTCCTCTTCTAGAGGTTCGATGACTTTCTGAATGTAGCGATCGCTAGAGTAATAGACCACTTGCAACCATTTCTCTGGCGTGACATCTTGAACTATATTGGCTTTACGACGACGCGTGTATTCTTGAGATGCCTGGGCGGTACGAGTTTGTCTTTGAGAGAGAGATTGATAATCAGTTCCTAGCTGTAGCTCTTGATCATAACGACGGCGACTTTGGGGGTTACTCAAGACCTCATAGGCAGCGTTGATTTGGATCATCTCGTCCGAACCTGTCGCTGCTGCTGTGGTGTCAGGATGATAAATCTTGGCCAATTCACGATAAGCCTGTTTAATTTCTTTACCTGTTGCTTGGCTATTAACCCGAAGTTTCTGATAGTAGTTCACCTGAAAAATACCCCTAAAAAAAGCTATCCGCTTCCACTGGGAAACAACTAGACAACAGGAACCGAAGTTACTAATATTCTAATTGTTTGATAGTGAAAGCGGTCTAGTGGGGTCTACTAATCGAAAACCTGACTGCCGAGAGGAACTCCAGCAAGTCGCTTGCGTCAAGTCCAGAGGACTAACAGGCTAGTTACTAAAGAACAGCCTCGGCGCACAGCCGGCCATTATCGATATGGAGACCCAAGATTGTACTACTTTCAATCATTGGCATCACCTCCTATATCCCTGTACGGTTAGTGTTTTACACTTATTACATATCATCATAGCGAATGTTTAAATTCTCGGCAACGCTGAAGCCATTTTTGCAGGAAATTTTGCTGATTTCCCCAGTGCAAGTGCAAATAAGAAGCATGTAAACCCTTGTTATAAAAGCCTTCTGCCTTTTTTGTAGTTTTGTTGCCAAAACCTTGAAGTTGCCAAATCGGTTGAGATTTTTGGAATATGGTTTGCGAGCGATGAAACTCATGCCCCCAGATATGACTATTTTTAGTAACTAGAGAACTATCTTTAAGTGCTGTTCCCCGACGATAGCCCAAAGTTAAACGGGAGGTCATGGTAGTAGTAGCAGGAATCGAACCTACCATTTGCCAGGCTTTTCCTTCAAGATCTACCAAGCGATCGCATAAGTACATCAACCCCCCACATTCGGCATAAATGGGAACTCTTTGCTCAATCAGCTGTTTTAATTGCTGCTTGACCAAGTGATTTTGACTCAACTCTTGAGCAAACATCTCAGGAAATCCACCCCCAAAATAAAAACCCCCAATATCTTGAGGAATATCTTGATCACTTAAAGGACTCCAAAAGTGTAATTCTGCTCCGAATTGCTCCAGAAGATCTAAATTATCTTGGTAGTAAAAGTTAAAAGCGCGATCACGAGCTATGGCAATTTTAATTTTTGGCTGTGCCCTGAGCTTGTCTATGGGTTGATTGCTAAAGATTGATGGTTGATTGTTGGTCTCTAGAAGTGGTAGTAAGCGTTGCCAATCAAAAACCGTTTGAGCTATTTCAGCTAGTTGCTCGAATACTCGGTTGATAGCAGGTAGTTCTTCAGTAGGGACTAATCCCAAATGACGATCAGGAATTGTAATATTCTGGTTGCGTCTCAGGACGCCTAATACTGGTACGTCTATCTTGGCTAAAGCGGCCTTTAAAAGTTCTAAATGGCGATCACTTGCTACTTGGTTGAGAATCACTCCAGCAATTTTTAATCTCGGATCGAAAGTTTGAAATCCGTGAGTAATGGCAGCGATCGAACCAGATAAACTAGCACAATCTAAGACCAAGACAACGGGTAAGCCTAGAATTCTGGAAATATGAGCTGTACTGGCATAGTCAATTTCATCATGCAAACTTACCCCATCAAATAAGCCCATTACTCCTTCTATTAGTGCATAATCTGCTTGACTGCTATGAAGCGCAAAACAATCACGAACATAATCTACAGAGGTAAGTATGGGATCGAGATTGCGCGAAGGCCGTCCCGTGATCGCAGTATGGAACATGGGATCGATGTAGTCTGGCCCTACTTTGAATGCTTGTACACTTGGTTTTTGTAGTTGAGATTTCTGCTGACGAGCCAACCAAGCCAGTATTGCTAAAGTAATGGTGGTTTTGCCTGCCCCTGATCGCTCTCCTGCAATAATTAGACTCATATTTTGGGATTAAAAACTAATGACCAAGCTCTTCACTAGTAGTAAATACTATTTACAGCAGATTGCAGCTTTACTTTTGTATCGTTCTGTTTTGGAGAATGAAGTCGGGGAGAAATATCTCAAGCTCTTGCAGACGCTGAATTTGTTTAGTAGTGAGACAAAAAGCGATCGCGTGACAGCTATCGAGTGTTTTCAGGCCTATAGTGATTGGTTCTGCGCATTAGCAGAGACTAATTTGTCTTGGCAAGATTACTTAATAGAGCAAATACTGCTGGATGACAATCCTTTTAGCCAACAGATACAAACCACAAAACTTAGTGAGCTTGCTCCCTCTTTGGTAGCGGCTACCCAGCACGATTTAAAAATTTTGCAAAATCTCCATGATTTCACAGCAGAAAAAATTGCTCAATGGGTCAGTAGTACGTCTCAGACTAACGATAAAATGGTTGTTTGGCAGGGTAGATCTTCACAGACCAACTTGCTTCAGCAAGCAGATAATTGGCAAGATAAGATTCCTCAGTTAGCTCAACACTATATCCAACATGGTACGGGGATGTTTGCGCGTTACAGTGCCTTTAGGTGGCAAAATGGCGAACTGGTCGGGATTGCAAAGCCAGATCCCATTACCTTGGATCGAATTGTGGGTTACGAACATCAAAAGGAAACCCTGATTAAAAATACGCAGTTTTTGCTAGCTGGTTATCACGCTTTACATACCTTACTTTACGGTAGCAGAGGTACGGGAAAATCTTCTTTGGTTAAGGCCTTACGTACTGAATACAGTCCTCAAGGATTACGGATTGTGGAAGTAAGCAAATTTGAACTCAATAACCTTCCCACCATTGTCGAACAACTGCGGCAAGTTCCTCAAAAATTTATTATCTTTGTTGATGATCTTTCCTTTGAAGAAGATGATGACGCTTTTAAAGCTCTTAAGGTAGTTCTTGAAGGTAATCTGACTGCTACTGCGCCCAACATTGTGGTTTATGCTACTACCAATCGTCGGCATCTAATTCGTGAATATTTTAGTGATCGCCCAAGACCCAGTGACAGTGATGAAATTCATAATTGGGATACTGTTCAGGAAAAACTCTCATTTAGCGATCGCTTTGGTCTAACTGTTACTTTTGAGCCAGCAGATCAAGATACGTATTTAAAAATTGTTAGTCATCTAGCTCAGCAAGCTCAAATAAAGATCTCCTCGACAGAATTGGAATTTCGGGCAAAGCAGTGGGCTACCCGTGGTAACGGACGTTCAGGAAGGACTGCCAAGCAATTTGTGGACTATTTAAGGGGAGAGCAAGGCATTAGCTAACAGCAGTCTATTTTGATGTTGTTAGTTTTGAGGTTTGAATTGGGAATTCTTGTAATTAGTTAGTGTAAAGATTGGCTTAAAACCTTTGGCGATTGCGACATCTCTATTCCAAAGTTTCGTCCAGATAATAGCAAGTTATATTAAATCAGCAATATGGAATCATCTAAAGTTATCAACAAAATAATCGTAACTTCCTTGGCTTTTGGTGTTAGCTGTGGTGCAGGTTTCCTCATTACAGAGAAGAATATTCAAAAGTCTCTCCTCGTGGGAGGTTTAGCTGGAGCAGCTGGTTTAGTAGGTGCTTCTGTGGCAGGGAACAAGCAGGAGGAGTTACCTGAAGGGGTTAATTCCCTAGCGGAACTACAGGAAAAAGAAGCGAGCTTTCAACAGTCTCTGGATGATATCAAAGCTAAGTTTGCTGAGGCGGAGCAGGGTTATACTGAAATTCAAGCCCAGCATAATGATTTGGTCAGTGTCGTAGATCGTCTAGGAAAGCAGAAAAAAGAGTTAGAAACTGAGTTAGAAGAAGCTAAGCAAGAACGGCAAACAGTAACAGAAAACGTCGATAATTTGCGAGCTGAAGTAGTAGAGCTTAGACAAGAGAAGACAGAGTTACAAGAGCAAAAGACGGAGTTAGAGGAAATTGTGACTTCTGCCCAAAGTAGTTTGATAGAAGCAGAAGAGACTGAAGAAGAGGAAAAAGAAGAAGCGATCGCTCCTCTTGTAGAGTCTTTAGCTGTAGAGGAAATCGCTGAATTAGAGGCAGAAACGACTCAAGATGAAGTTAATAATAATTTTGTACCTGTGGCAACAGGAGTTGCGGCGGCAGGCGTAGTAGCCTTTGCTAGCGCTAATCTTTTGGAAGAAGAGCCTGAGATAACTGAGACTACAGAAGAATTAGTCGAGCTAGTTGGTCAGGAGGAAGCTTTCTCTTTGATGAACGATATCGAAGCTGAGGAAGAAGAGATTGAGGAAATCTTGCCTGAAGAAGATGGTTTGGCAGATCCTTTTAGCGCAACGCCAGATATTGATTCAGAAGAAACCGAAACTGTTAATAATTTACTTGGTTCTATCGATGATGACATAGCAGAATCAGTATTAGAGGAAGTCACAGAAGAAGAGTCTGTTGAGGAATTAGTTTCTTTCAACCTATCTTCAGAAGAAAGTCTTGTCGCTGATATTGGTGATGAGACTCCAGTAGAAGAAGTAGCAGAAGAGTTCACAGAGGAATCATCTTTTCTAGACGAATTATCATCATTTGAGTCTTTTGACACGGATGAAGAAGTAGAAGAAACAGTATTTTTAGATGAATCAGGTTCAGCTGAAGAAGAAGCAGCAGAAGATGAATTTGCAGCTCTTGAGATGGAAGAAGCCTCAGTGGAAGAAGAGTTAGCGTCTCTAGAAATGCCAGAAGCAGAAGATGAGTTTGTAGCTCTTGAGATGGAAGAAGCCTCAGTGGAAGAAGAGTTAGCGTCTCTAGAAATGCCAGAAGCAGAAGATGAGTTCGCAGCTCTTGAGATGGAAGAAGCCTCAGTAGAAGAAGAGTTAGCGTCTCTAGAAATGCCAGAAGCAGAAGATGAGTTTGCAGCTCTTGAGATGGCAGAAAATCCAGTAGATGAATCAGGTTCAACTGAAGAAGAAGTAGTAGAAGAGTTCACAACGGAATCATCTTTTCTAGACGAACTATCATCATTTGAGTCCTTTGACACGGATGAAGAAGTAGAAGAAACAGTATTCCTAGATGAATCTGGTTCAGCAGCAGAAGATGAATTTGCAACTCTTGAGATGGCAGGAGCTCCAGTGGAAGAGGAAGTAGACGAGTCATCTTTTCTCGACGAACTGTCATCATTTGAATCTTTTGATATGGATGAAGAAGTAGATGAAACGGTTTTTCTAGATGAATCTACACATGATGAAGAAGGGGGGAATTTTTCCTCAGACGATTCAGGAGAAGAATTAACTGAGCTTTTGTTAGATGTTGCTTCTTCTTCAGAGCAAGAGGATTCACTTCAGGAATTAGGTACTGAAGTTGAGTCAGTTTCTAGTGAGATGGGTGATGTTACTTTTGAAGAAGATTTATTCGCCGAAAGTGAAGAGTTGGATACAACCGAAATAATTTTGGAGGAAAGTGCTGAAGTATCTGAACTAGAAGATGTTGAGCAAAAGCTAAATGCTTTGGATCAAATTTCGGCAGAATCTTTAGATGAACTGCAAGATTTATTGGGGTCGGTTCAAGGAGACGAGCTTGAGCTAGAAGAGAAACTTTTAGAATAGTGGTTGTCAGCTTGTAAAGTTTAGGAATCGCATATGGGCAAGATAATCAGAAAGCTTGTACCGATATTGAACTCACTGGTTACACTTATCTGACCATTATGACTTTCGGTAATTGCTTTAGCGATCGCCAATCCTAAACCAGACCCCGTTCCCGAACTATTTTCTTTTTGACGAGATCGAGCGGGATCGACGCGATAAAAACGATCAAAGATATAGGGTAAATCGGATTCTGCTATTCCTTTCCCTGTATCTTTGATTTTTATAGTCAAATATTTTTGGCGTTCTCGAAGTTTTAATTTCAATTGTTTACCATCGGATTCTTGAAGTTCGATGGTTATTTTATTTTCAGACTTTTCTGGATCTTTACCATAGCTAATAGCATTGGCAATTAAGTTAGTTAACAAGCGAGCTAGGCGATCCCAGTCACCAATAACAGTGAAAGGATCTGCTGTGGTGGTAGGTTTATCTTCAGTATCAGAATCTATAATATTGAGGTCTAATAGCATTCCTTGTTGCTGAGCATAGGTGCGTTGCTCCTCAATTACTTCGATCAGGAGAGCATCTAATTGAACTGGTTCATGTTCTATTTCAGTTAAACCACTATCGGAACGGGCCAAAAAAAGTAAATCGTTAACTAATTTACCTAGTCTTTGAGTTAGTCTTTCAATAATTTGTAACTGCTTAGCTTGTAGCTGAGGTTCCGCCTCTGGATATGCTAATGCCATTTGTACGTTAGTTTGAATTGTGGCGATCGGATTTCGCAATTCATGAGAAGCATCTGCGGTAAACTGCCTTAGGCTAGAGTAGGACTGCCTAACAGGTTCGATCGCGATTCCTGAAAGCCACCAACCAATCGACCCCACAGAACCTACCATGAGACTAATACCGATAATTAAGTCTCTGGTTAGCTGCCGAATTGGCTTGGTCACCTCAAACCAAGGATGACTGACTCTGAGATAACCTAAAACGCGATCATTGAGTTCAACTTTTTCGGTAATTTGGCGAAAAGTTCTTTCTGAAGAGAGTGATACTGTTTCTCCTCTATTCTGAGCGTGTAAGGGAATAGCTAGAGGTTCTCTAAAAGTAGACCAAAGTAGCTCTTTTTCTGGAGTAAACCACTCTAAATCGATGCGATCATCCTCTACTGCTTCAACGTTGTAACGAAAGCTTGCTTGAGGATTAACTCGGTATTCTTTGGGTTCGGTAGCAATGGGCTGAATAACGACAGACCTCTCCACTACTTCAACAACATGCTTGAGGGTGTCATCAATGCGATCAATTAAGGTATTCCGCACATAAAGATAAACTCCAGTTGCAAACAATAAGAGCAAAATTGCAGTTACGGCTGTGTACCAGAGAGCTAGTCTCAATCTAGTGGATTGAAATAATAAATTCATCTTTATTTAAGTACATTTTTTCTCAATCTTAGGGCATAATGATTAAGGCTTTAATTAGTGTTGGATTTCCCTATAACCTTGAATCCAGACGCTAGATACAGTGCAAGTTAAGTAGTTAGCACATCTAATCCTGACATAATCATGAGTATTGATACTTTGCCAGAAGTTAAGCAAACTGAGTCTTGGTTATTAGAAAGACTTGAAGAACATCAGACTCCCATGAGCTTGCAAGAATTAGAGACCCGCTTTGGTGACCGCTATGGCTTTTCGCACCGTACTCTCAAAGAAATTGCTTGGAAACTGGTAGAAGAAGGCAAAATTCGCTTTACTTCTAGCTGGGACTTGGAAATTCTTTCCTAATAATTCTTTCTTCTACTCAGTTCTTATGCTCGCAGGCTTGGACTAGCTTAAAAAAATTAAAGATTTTCTGGTAGATTTGGCGTTCACAATGAACATAATCAGATATTTAGCAGTAAAGCTCAAGCTAGTATGTCAGAATCTACTATCGAATCAATCCTGCAAGAGAAACGTCTTTTCCCTCCTCAGGTTGAATTTTCTCGCCAGGCTCATGTTGCGAGCATGGGAGAATATCAAACTCTTTATGATCGTGCCCAGGAAAATCCCGAAATATTTTGGGCAGAATTAGCAGAATCGGAACTACATTGGTTCCAAAAATGGGACAAAGTTTTAGACTGGCAGCCACCCTTTGCTAAGTGGTTTGTTAATGGCAAAATTAACATTTCCTATAACTGTTTAGACCGTCACCTAACTACCTGGCGCAAAAATAAAGCTGCTCTAATCTGGGAAGGGGAGCCAGGAGATTCGCGGACTCTTACCTATGCCCAACTCCATCGTGAAGTTTGTCAGATGGCAAATGTTCTCAAGGATTTGGGAGTACAAAAAGGAGATCGAGTTGGTATTTATATGCCAATGATCCCTGAAGCTGCGATCGCAATGTTGGCCTGTGCCAGAATCGGCGCACCGCATAGTGTGGTCTTTGGTGGTTTTAGCTCAGAGGCTCTCAAAGCTCGCTTGCAAGATGCGGAAGCAAAGGTCGTAATTACTGCTGATGGTGGTTTTCGCAAAGATAAAATTGTTCCTCTCAAGCCAGCAGTAGACGAAGCTTTAGCGGACAATGCAGTCCCTAGTGTCAAACAAGTCTTGGTAGTGCAACGCACTAAGCAAGAGATTCAGATGATTAGCGAACGCGATGTTTGGTGGCACGAGCTACAACTCACTGCATCTGCGGATTGTCCAGCGGAGCCAATGGATAGCGAAGATATGCTCTTCATCCTTTACACTAGCGGCACTACGGGTAAACCAAAAGGTGTAGTCCATACTACGGGAGGCTATAACCTCTACACTCACGTCACTAGTAAATGGACATTTGACCTCAAGGACACCGATGTTTACTGGTGTACTGCTGATGTTGGCTGGATTACAGGACACAGCTATATTGTCTATGGTCCGCTTTCTAATGGGGCTACTAGCTTGATGTACGAAGGTGCTCCCCGTGCTTCTAATCCTGGTTGTTTTGGGATGTGGTGGAAAAATACGGTGTAACTATTTTTTATACCGCACCTACTGCTATTCGAGCATTTATCAAAATGGGCGACGAACATCCTAACAAGCGAGATCTCTCATCTTTGCGGATTTTAGGAACTGTCGGTGAACCTATTAATCCTGAAGCTTGGATGTGGTATCACAAGGTTATTGGGAACGAAAATTGCCCCATTATTGATACCTGGTGGCAAACTGAGACAGGCGGTTTTATGCTAACTCCTTTACCAGGAGCAACCCCTACTAAACCAGGTTCCGCGACTCGTCCTTTCCCTGGGATTATTGCTGATGTAGTAGATCTTGAAGGTAATCCTGTCGGTACTAATGAGGGTGGTTATCTTGTAGTTAAGCATCCTTGGCCCAGCATGATGCGCACAGTCTATAAAAATGACGAACGCTTTCGTAATACATATTGGGAGCATATTTCTCCCAAAGACGGTAAATACCTCTACTTTGCTGGAGATGGCGCGCGTAAAGACGAAGATGGTTACTTTTGGGTCATGGGCCGCGTTGATGATGTCATGAATATTTCTGGACACCGTCTTGGCACAATGGAAGTAGAATCTGCGCTAGTTTCTCATCCTGCAGTAGCTGAAGCTGCTGTTGTATCTCGCCCTCACGATGTCAAAGGTGAGGATGTTTATGCTTTTGTTACCTTAGAAGGCTCCCAGACGGCCAGTGAAGATTTAAAAGCCGAACTTAAACAACATGTTGTGGCTGAGATAGGCGCGATCGCAAGACCTGGAGAAATTCGCTTTACTGATGCCTTACCCAAAACGCGTTCTGGTAAGATAATTCGTCGTTTTCTGCGTAACCTAGCGGCGGGAGAAGAAGTCGCAGGAGATATTTCCACAATGGAAGATCTCAGCGTGTTGGATAAATTACGTCAAGGTTAGTTTTTGATTTGGGATGGGTTTAATACTCATCCTAATTTTTGCTATCTACGGATGTAATTTAATTATCTATAATGAGAGAACCAACGGGGAAACAGCTCAAAAGTCTATACCGACTTTGCTATCTCCTCACCAATGTCATGTTTCAGCCGATTCATATAGTGCGTATTGACGAAAGAACTTTAAACATTTTTATTCTGGCTGGTAACTACGAAGAAATCGAATTTGAAATTCAACTCAATGGAGACATCGAGCCATGAATCAAGTTAATTATGCTGTTATGAGTGATCATGAACTCAAACAATATATGTTGACACATCGAGAAGATCGCGCAGCGTTTGATGCCTATTTAGAGCGTAGACATTCTCGCTCAGAAAAAAATACTATAGAGTTTGAAGACCCAAATAGCGAAGAAAAAATAAAATTGGCAATCCAGGAAAAACTGAATCTTAACTCTTCCCAAGGTTTATAAAAGTGACTTCCTCCAGTTACGATTACAACGATTTGACTATGGGAAAACTCAAGTTTTTCTTATTTTAAAAGAAGTACCAGGTTTTGTTGAATTATTAATTTGTTAGGAAAAAAATCGCACCCAGTCCCCATGCATATCAGGATTAGATCAAGGGGAAATTTGGATCAGTAAGGGTTAATGAACCACTGAAATTTTAGGTGATATGGGTATCACATCTCACCTCATTAATTTAAGCTACACTCAGAATTATAGTTAGATGACGCTAAACAAATCGCTAGCCATGTTCAATTGTATTATTGCTTTTGGGTTACTTGCCGTAGGGATGTATGCTGGAGCGAGAGTTGTCGATCTTTTAATTGCTCGTTTCAATTTATCTCTCAATCAGGATAAAGGAGAGGATATTAACTCTTGCTTGGACTATCTACCACCAGATTTTGATTGTGATCTTCATCACACGACGCAAGCTGTCAGTAATTGTGATTTAGAAATTGTTTGTAGTCAAGTATCAGAAAATGCTGATGGTCTTGCTGAAGGAGTAAGTGCGATCGCCGAAATAGCAGTTGGAACTGTTGCCGATGCAATTAGCGGACTATAGAAAGCTTCTCTATATCTAAGTTAGCGATCGCAATCTCTACAGTAAAGGCGATTGCATACCGATTATGCTTAATGCCATTGGTAGTTAATTTGTGCAATTAGTGCTTTCGATCCTGCTTGGTGAGACTAATTCTCTTTGTGCTTTGCGTGTTTCCTTGTGTCTTTCGTTGATGCGGGTCTACAGCTAACAACTAACAGTTTCCTAATCTAACTGCTTTACAGTTTTAACATTCTGGCGGTTAAGTTTGATATTTTCCCAGATGCCTAAATTAATCTTACTGTTACTCTCAAAAGCCTTATATTAAACCAACAAATTCAAACTTAATCTCTAAGTCTGTATCGCTATGGATGATCGTTAAATATATCCTTAATATTTCCTTGCCGAGTTTTGTATCTTTTTCTACTGTTTATTCAATTTACCTACGCTAACTTTTAGATAAGTCAAGCACTTAGCCACTTAGTAAATTCCTATAAAAGCAAAATTTAAATATTTAGAGCGCATTGATTTGTGTTTGTTCCTACCTACTGATTTAGTCTTACATACGTCTCTGGTATTTAGAATCTAAATAAAGCAATTAAATGTTGTTTTTTATGGATCTAAATAGTTTCGGGTATAAGGTGGTCTTATTCATTAATGTGATGAGGCCGCCTTTTTTTAGATAAGATAACCAAGAATGTAGTGTTGAAATCCTAATTTATAATGCTATAGGTCTGGATTAAAATAGTAGAGAGATTTTACTGGCTTTCAAAGACGTTAGCTTATATGGGTTTTAAGAAAAATAATTAGGACTATAAAATCGTTCGCTCAGCTTATGCTAATTATCTTCAAACTCTGCTAATTTTCAAGCCAAAGCAACTAATTATTTAAACTGCTTAATCATTAGTTAGCATTTGGCTATACTGTTTACCTAGGCAGCAGCTCCGAAACATCTAATATTGTTGGGATCAATTCAGATATATTAGCTTTTCACTACCAATGTCAAACCCTTATTAAATAGTTGCTTAAGAAGCTACCGATACGGTTTCTTTAACCATTCGAGGATTCCAACGTGAACGTAATTCCTCAATGTGCATATTTTCAGGATTTTTCTTGAGGTGTCTGGGGCTACTTTCAAAAGATAGGGAAGAAGGCAATTCGTTTGGTTTGTACTCTTGGCGAATAAAACCATCTACCTCGGTATAACTAGGGAAGAAGACTTGGTCCGAATTAAAATTCATACTTTCTCTGAGACGAGCTGAAAATATTCCCGTACCATCATCAAAAAATCTCTCAGTAGTTGCTCCATATTCTGGATAAGGATAAAAAGAAAGATCTTCAGGAGCCTTATCTGCTACCCAAGAAACATAAGACCAATATTCGCTAAAAGTGCCAAAATCATTAGCTGATCGCATCATAAGTAGCAGCCAATGATCCGTAGATTCGTAATAACGATTAATCTCCTTGGTCATAGTCTTAAGGTGCTCTTGTTTGAACCAAATGTGGTGCGGAATAAAGGTTCCTTCATCATTGGTAATGGCTTCTACTCCGAGGATTGAGCTAATCCATTTATCCCACTGATTAACAATTTTGGGATTGCCGTATCTATTATCTTGTAACAGCGCAAAGGTATGTTTAACATCTTCTTCTGTTTCTTGAAGTAGTGGCCAGGTAGCTGCGGGCAAAAGATCGCTGTCCCAAACCACATACCATTCACTCAAATCAGGAATCCCTTCAAATGCACCTAACTTAAGTAATTGTTGATAAAACCAACCAGGAGTATAAAGAGATTGCCCAAGATCGATTTCTGCACAGATTGCATCTTTACTCAAACCAACTGTTTGAAAAAAGTCTTCTTCTGGGTTAGTGTAGAGAGTTGCTGTTTGCCAATCTTTCGCTAAAGTTGCCAATTCTTCGGCCTGTGGTTGAGGTGCAATTACATGAATAGCTCTTGGTTGATAATGTGAGGTAATACCCTCTAGAACAGCTCTAGTATTCCAACGAATCTGGAATAGGGGAATAACAAAATCAAAAACTTCTGAAGTCATAAAATCAATAACGCGATAGTTTAACTAATCAAGAAACAGAAATGGGGACACCGAACTTAAAATTCGATGCCCACCAGGTAAACAACCAATCGGAGAGTTTAAACGCTTAAAAATGACGTTTTAAACTGCTGATAAAGCTTTCTCTGCAATAGTCGCATGTTCATCGCTACTGTTGCCCACTGTAGAAGGATCTTCCAAGCCCACATCGCTACACAGAGGATCGATGCCACGACCTTCACGGGGATATTCAGCACAGATTTTCTGATATTCTGCGATCGCTTGATAAAGTTCTTCCTGGGACAAAGAGTTGAGATAGCCACACTGACCAATTTCGCCTTTGGGTAGAGGTGCTACCAGGTTACCGCCACGTTTTTGGACGATTTTCTCTTGGGCAGCCCAAACAGTATTTTTGTTGAGGAGAACATCATGCCAGAGACTCAAGCCAAAAGAGCTAATCAAACGCATAATTCGCTGGAATTGCTCTTCACTAATCCAGTTTTGACGATAGCTAACATAAGCCCCAAAGCCCATTCCCATAGTTACTGCATGACCGTGTAACAAACCTGCTTCGATTTCAAAACCAGGTGACCAAGTGTGGCCATAAGCATGAGGACGACACTGATGAGTTTCATAGAGATTGTCGTATTCTGCCTCTACATAGCTACGTAAAGCTGCACTTAAAATTTTCTGAGACAGTTTACTGAGATCGCTCTCAGATTCGCACTCTAGAGTTCCAAAACGACTAGTAACCAACTCTGGTCCTACCTCTTCGAGCATAGTAAATAGCTCTTGGTCTTTAACAACCGCCATCTTGATAATTTCGGCGATGCCATGTCTGAGCCAACCTTCACGTAACGTCTTAAAGAAGTAACGATCTGTCAAAGACAGTACAGGGGCATGGTAGGAACCAAAGAGATTTTTGTAGCCAAAACCATCACAACAAGTACGAGGTGAAGGGCCTGCATCAATTCCCGCCACAATCGAAGTGGAAAGCATGACATAGGGAGTGTTGCGGTGATAAAGAGCACAAGCCAAACCACCTGTATCAGCAAGAACGCCACCACCTACAATCAAGACTGGCTCGTTACGAGAGACACCAAGACGCTTGAAATCGCCTAGCATTTTTTCTACAGTCTTAATGCCTTTATCGACTTCCATCGCCCGATAGACTAACTTCTCAAGCGGAATATTGTGATGAGCAAAATAGCGTTCTATCTGTTCGCCGTAATAGCTTTCGACATTTTGGTCTACCAGACAGACACAACGACCTAGAGCTATATACATGTCACGCAAGACAGTTTGCTCTGGATCGAGAGAGTTTTCAACAACTTTAATCGAAGTGAAAGTGCTAAAACTCATTACTGCTTCAATGCTCTGATCATCGTCAGTACTGACGACGTGAGCATTACCAGTTCTATAGCTAGAAGTAGGATAAACAGCGCGAGGATCTGTGTCTACAAGGCGATAAGTCAATCCCTCATAAAATTCGCCTTTGTCGCCACGCAAAAGTACATTAAGTAGCTTTTCTTGACCCAATAGAGAGTTCTGAAAGCGATCACTAAATGCTGACCACTTCAAGCCAGTAGTAGGGTCAAAAGAACTGACTAGTTTTTTGAATAGATTAAAAAAGTTACTTAGCGTGAAACTTAGGCAGCTACGCAAGCTGCGACAAGCAGATAAACCTTCAATCGCGGAGGCTTGGGCGAACTCTTGACCCAACTCTTCAGAAAATGCGGGAGCCTCAATAAGAGCCAAGATAATATCTTTGAAATAATTGCTGTCACTGAGAGCCTTAACTGCTTTGCCTAAATCTGAATCGATCAAAACATCACAGTCGTAACCCGCGATAAAGTCCTTTACTGCTGAGGTAGTCTTTGTCATTATTTACTTCTGGTAAAAACGATACTTGCAATGTCATGCCAGGGCACGAAAACCCGTTACTTAAATTAAGTTAACATAAATTCATCAACAACATAAAATAAATATTAAAAATACTTGAAGCAGGCTTTTGATACCTTTTTAGAAGTAGCTAAAACCAAGATTTGTGGTTTTCTTAATATTCTCTTAAAGTAGTTTTATTGAGAAAATTAATCTTGTAAGTTAGATGTAATATGCTCAAGTTAAAGATGATGAATTCTGAGAAATCAACCCTTTTTGATCAAAGTGACATAAAATCCTGATGCTTATGTGGTCACTTTTGGCATGCTTATGACTGAATTCACACAATACCTTAAAGTGTTTTTATTTTTTAGGCTGTTAAATAGAATACAAATTATCTTATATAGACTAGTTGAATCTATTCTTGCTGAATATTAAATGCCAAGAGAGATGATTTGATTATTGTTCTGCCTATATAAACCTATCTAGTTTTTTTTGTTAACTAGATTTTCTTAAATTATTTTGCTATAGTTTAAAACTTTTTTTGCGATCGCTAATGTAAAATCAGGTTTTCTTGCATATGATGATGTTTCGAGAACAGTGAATTATGAGACGTAATAGGAGTAGAAATTAATTTTTCTCGAATAACTCTAGCTGCTGAAGAATTACCTTATAT
>CAZSEZ010000024.1:0-26627 GCA_964606015.1 uncultured bacterium | reverse complement strand
CTCTCAAGCCCATGTTGGACAAAGTAGTAGACGAATACGAAGGTAAAATTCACTTCATCGAAATTGATATCGTTGAAGACCCTGAAGTAGCCAAAATGGGTCAGGTAGTTGGTACACCTACAGTGCAATTTTTCCACAATCAAGAACTAGTCAAAGAAATGAAGGGTATTAAACAAAAAAGCGAATACCGCCAAGTAATTGATAGTTACCTGGGAGTATCCGCTAAATAATTTCTTGATTGAAATTCTTAAATTAGAATTTTCTAGATTGGGCAAACAAAGGTTTGCCCTTTTTGTTTGTCAGAGCTTGGATTATTTATCTGCCACCAACTACGACATTTTTAATACGTAGATGAGGTCCGCCGACGCTGACAGGTAGAGGCATTTGACCTCCTTTACCACAACCACCATTGGTATAAAGAGTATCGTTACCGATCGCTTCAATATCCTGAAGAGTTTGGAAAACATTTCCCGAAAGAGTTACATCACTAACGGGTTCAGCAAGTTTGCCATCACGAATCATGTAGCCTTGGGCTGCTGCGAAGGTAAACATTTCGCCATTAGTTTGTCCTCCAAGCATCCTTACGGCATACACACCTTCTTCGATGTCTTTAATCATCTCTTCAAAGGTAGTATCCCCTGGCTCGATCGCTGTATTGGTCATGCGGACGATGGGAGGATAGTTCGCTTTGATGGCTCTGGCATTTCCTGTCGGTTCCTCTGTCATTTTGCCGGCAGTTTCACGGGAGTGAAGACGCTGAGTCAAAACCCCATCTTTAATTAGATACTTGCGTTGCCCTGGTACGCCTTCGTCGTCGTATTTCATAGTTCCAGGCAGGTCGGGTAAGGTGGCATCATCAATCACATTTAGCTGAGGGATACCCAAGGGTTTACCCAAAGTTAGTAACTCTTGCATTTTGGGATTTTCATAAACAAAATCCGCTTCGGAAAGATGCCCAAAAGCTTCGTGAATAAAAACTCCAGAGAGATAAGGATCGAGAACAACGGTGTATTGTCCACCTTTAACTGGACTAGCTTCTAGCTGTTCGATCGCTCTTTTAGCTGCACCCTTAACACGGTCTTCGATACCAACCAAAACATCAAAATCAGCGCGAGAATGCACCGATTCAAAACCTTGACGCACTACGCCACCTTCTCCACGGGCAACCACACCAAAGCGTCCGTTGATATCTAATCTTTCTTGAACGATGCAGCTACCAGTGGAGTTAACAAAATATTTGGTAGTAAAGCGATCACTTATGCTTGCCATGGTGGTTTGGATGCGCTCGTCGTACTCTAGCAACAGTTTGTTATAACCTTCTAGCAAAGCTCTTTTACCTGCTAGAGAAACATTACGGGGATCACTTTTGAGGTCTACTTTAACCGTATCTTTAATTGGTTTAGCAGTAGCCAATTCGGTTTCTGTTTCGCCGACTAATTTAGCTTGGGAGATTGCTTCGTTGATTCTGGTATCTAATTCGCCCAACCCATTGAAAGTAACAAAGCTCCAGCCACCTTTGAAACAGGCTCTAATCCCTCCAGAAAGGGAAAAACTGCGATCTACTGCGTCTAACCTTTCACCGCGGAAAGCTAAACCTGTAGCTTCACTCTGTTCTACTCTAATTTCTAAATAGTCAACACTGCTCTGGTGAGAAGCGATCGCACTTTTTAAAGTATCTACTGTTGCTTGATTGCTCACAATTATTCGCTTAAGAATTCTGTTTTAGTTACCTACTACTATAATTCTTCTGGGATTTTTGGGCCTTGTTGAAGAAAGAAGGCGAGCGAGACTCTGCTTTGCTGCCATACTAGAAGTATTCTGCATCAAAATAGTTTAAATTATCACGCTCGTTTGCATGTTGAATTCCGCTTTATCGGATGAAAGTGAGATCTTCTAATTCACTAATTCAATAAAAACTTATTTACCTAAAACAACAGAAAGCAGCACCAGGAAAGCACGGGCAGTACAATCGACCAGCGATTATATACTCTTGAGATTTGTCGGAAAACTTGATTGTGGCATCAAATTCATTTTCCTTGGGTAAATTTAGTTCACTGCTAATAGGCTCTTGGTATGATTGCTCTTCTTCAATTTTGTTGAGTAGTTCAGTCAGAGTTTTATTGACATTACAGTCTTTTTTATCATCTATGGCAGAGCTTTTAAGGCTTGTAGCTGGAAGAGTAGCCATAGAATGATCTATAGCAGGAATAGCATTGGTCTGGTAAGTATATTCTTGGCCTTCATGACTAACAATAAACGTTATGTAAAGCTCTTCTTGAGGATTGAACCCAACTTCTTCTAATACTTGTCTTAGGCCATACTTGATATCGGCTTGATAAAAGTTGTCGGTAATTTGTTGTCTGACTTGTTCTGAAGATGAAACTGCTAATATTTCAGGATTTGACTGTTGCAAATTAAACTCTGGCTCAACTTGTGCCTTTAGAGTTAGGGGTAAAGTCAAGGCTGCAAGAGTTGCTAGAACACCTAAGCAAGTATGTTTTACTTTCATTTCAGGTTAAGGATTGAATATGGTTTTCAGAATTAATTTGTGACGACCACAATAAGCGTAATCATATAACCGTCTTATTTGAACTATTTTGTTTGTAACTAATCTTAATTCTGTTAGTTGAAATTAAACAAAAAGGCCAAAAAAAGAGTATATTTTGATACATCATTTGGCTTCAATATTTGATTTTTACTAACTGTTTGTTTGATAAAAAAAGTGTTGGTTTTTGTGGATCTTTCTATGATTTTGGCAGTATAAAATTATACTTATAGAGTGTATGCCACTTGATTATTGTTGTAGCTTAACTATACTGAAAATGTATTAGAATAAGCGCGTATATGAAATCGGAAGTGCTACTTGCAATCGCATATCAAATCTCTGAAAGAATAATCTAAGGTACTTGAATCTTTACCTGATTGCTTCTGTTCGAAGCATCAAGGGCAAGAATATTTCCAACACATGAATGATCAAGATCTCGAAGATATTCTCAAAATTTAAAAAGCTAGAATTCGTGGTTTTTATCAAATAGGAGAAGATAAATTCGTTTTTGGTAAAGCTCTTTAAAAAATCGCGATTAGTTTAAGGTGAACTCTACGTAATCATCTTAATTTCTAGGAGTTGTCTAGAGGCTACAAAAGATTTGGAGCCTCTAGACAAGATTCTATTGGTTAGCACATTTGAAAAATTCAAGATAAGGCGATAGTACTTAGCTGAACAAAAAAGATTTACCGCCAATCTTCCCAATCTTGATTGAAAATCGAAGTATCAGGAAAGGCTGTGGGGTTTCCTAATTCTTGAAGTTTTTTCTGTAACCCTTGAAGTTCTTTTTCTTTAAGATAAGATTCATCGATTAACTCGTAGGGCAAGATGCCATTTTCCAAAGCATGTGTTCCGATAATTCCTGCTGCTGCTCCTGATGACCACTCAAAGGAATGGACCCGATAGGCTGCTGCCGCAATGTGACTAGTGGCAATGCTTTTACCCACGACTAAAAGATTATCGATTTTTTGCGGAATCATTGCTCGCAAGGGGATCTGGAAAGGATAGGCTTGTCCACCACCTCTTCTTTCTCCTTGACGCTCGGTGTTACCTGGTTTTTCCGCAGGATATTCTGTCATACAGGGATGAAAGTCGATCGCATAGTGTCCGATGCCTACAGAATCAGGGAAAATCGTCGAACGGCTCCGCTGTACTTTCTCTCCTATTTGAGGATCTGGATCATTGATAGCTTCTAAACCATTAACTAGTTTCCAAAGCTGGCGATAAGTAGTTTCATCTAGATTTTCTCGATAAAAATCCTCACCATAATCACGTCGAGAAATATCTAATTCAGTGATCGTAAAACCATTAGGGTAACCAGGATATTCTCTCCCAATGATCCTTCTTCCTTCTCGCATGTAGGGGTATTTGGATAAACCATGAGCTGTACCCATTGGTGAATCAACGCCAGTAAGCAAGCGATAGTTTGGATGGAGCTGTTTGACTCCTTCCCCAAGTTGAGAATCAGTCGTACCTGAAACTAACCAATAAAAGTAACCTAAAGCGTGTTCCTCGCCTTTCTGCAAAGTTTCACTGCGAAGACCGCCTAGCCAACCTCCTGATTCTAATTGTCCAGATTCTAATAGCTGATTTCTGGTGTAAATCAAGTTGTCTTTGGAAGTCCCAGGACGATAGTCATTGCCCCAAGTCCAGTTTTGCATCGAAATATCTCCAGGAGTGGGGACCGTGAAACCGATACCACGGAATTTTTTAGGTTCCCCTGCTGTAGGACTCCAAATTCGACGATAGGTAAAAACCAAATCGAAATCGGCTAGTCTCTCCAATTCGTAGCTGTAGTAAGCACCATAATTTTGATAAAAATCAGGAACGGGGTTTTCTTGGGGTTCTGCGGTTGCCTCCATCGCAAAGGTATAAGTAAAGCCCTGGGTACAATAAGGGTCATTGCTAGTACTAGAGGCAGAAGGCTCAAAGGGGGAAAGGGGATCAATTCCTAGACGATAAGGAACATCAGCTAGGGCAATTAGCTCACCTGTTTCTGTTGCCTCAATAACCAACCAATCTGAGTTTTGGCTACTGGGAACTAGTTTGATTACTTCTTTGCTTAGTAGGTCGGAGTCCTCATAGTTGTAGGCATCTTCGATAACTTGAGAAAGGGTATAAGTGGCGAGTTGTGGTTTATTTGGTTGGGGCTGATGTTGAATCGCGATCGCGCTAACTATTTTGTTATCAGTAATTTCTAAATCTTTAACTACTGTATTGGGTAACCAATGAAGGGTTCCAGATCCTTTGTCTGCTGCTTCTTGTAGTTGCTGTGCCAAGATCGAGTGAGCATCTTTGGGTAAGAAACAAGATACGCTAACCCAACAATCTCCTGGGTTGAGTTCACCATAAAAATCCTCAATACGTTGGCGAAATTCTAGATAACCACGAGGAAAAAATAGTTTCTCTCGTTGAGTTGTTCGTTCATCGAGGGCAGAGGTTCCTTGAGAAGATATTTGTCCACCAACCCAGTCGGTAATTTCCGTCATACATACTGTTTTGCCTTTTAGCAGAGCTTCATGGCTGGCAGCAGACCCTGCTAGGCCACCACCAACAACTAATAGCTCACACTCTAATTGACGATCCATAGCTGGAGCAGCTTGAGCCTGACTGACAGAAAAATTGCTTGGCAACAGCAACAACCCAAGAGTTATTTTTCCTAGTGACTTGAACCACTTACTTTTAGTCAACTGCTGCATCAAACCACTCCCAAATCAAAATAATCAGTCCCCATTATAGATTTGTTGGCAATTAATGGCTGGAGTTGCAGATGGCGGTATTATTTTGGCAATTCTCTCTAATTCTATAAATCTTGATTGGTTCATTCTAGTTTTAAAATTTTGATGGATAATTACCATTTACCTCCAATAAGTGATCGTGCTCTGCAAGAATTAGCTTTGACTCATCGCTCCTATGCTAATGAACATCCTGAGGCCTCTGGACATAATGAACGTTTAGAGTTTTTGGGTGATGCTGTCTTGGGTTTTTTAGTCGGAAAAATGCTCTACAAAAAATATCCTGAGATGAACGAGGCTGAATTAACTCGCTTGCGATCGCGTTTGGTAGATGAGACCCAGTTGAGTCAAATTGGCGCGAAAATGGATTTGGGCGAGATTATGCTTTTGGGCAAGGGAGCAGAGAAAAGTAATGGTAGAAATAATCCCTCTTTGCTCAACGATACATTTGAAGCGATTATTGGTGCTTACTATCTTGATGCGGGGATTGTAGCAGTTAGTGATTATGTAGAGCCTTTATTTGGTGCGATCGCAGCAAGACTGGTGACAGAATTAGCTAATTCGCAAAAAACTAGCTTTATTGATGCTAAAAATCGCTTTCAGCAGTGGGCATTAGCTAATTACAAGGAGATTCCCCAATACAAAATCCTGGCAGAAACTACTCTTTCAGATAACACGAAAGTATTTACAGCTGAAGTTTCTGTAAAAAATACAGTGTATGGCAGTGGTAAAGGTGGCAGGAAAAAAGAAGCAGAGAAACAAGCAGCCCTAAATGCTCTTGAGCGGCTAGCAACTAATAAAGTTAAGACAGTGGATAAATCCAGTGACCAGAAATAGATCTTTAGATTTGTCAAAGTCTCGGAAAATTTTATCTTGATCTAAAGATTAGGGGATTTTCCATAGCAAAGAAGACAGTCGCTATCTTCTTTTCTTGTTGCCTTCTCTACAACTTTTTGGGGGTTTTCCGTTCTGACAGTTCTGAGGCTATTATCTTATCTGCTTCTGCCTTCTTAATTATTGCGATCGCTTTCTTAGGCTTCTATTTCCGTAGTTAGTCTCTATACCTTTAGCTGTAAGTTCCAGCCTATCTTGAGTTAGCTGATTTTTTCTTCTAGTGAATTAATCCGATATGCGATCGCGCTTCATAGCCCACATTGATTCTCTTTTAACTCAATTTTTTCCTGAGCTTTCCAGTTTTCAATGTTTCCTGGACAATAAAGTAATTCTCTGTATTTCAAAATTCAGGCACTGCGCGTAGGAGTGTTCTTTCGCTGATTAAAGTTTAATAGGGTTGCCCAACCTCAACAATGGTTCTCGTGATTTTTCACACTTAGATATCGAAAATCACGTTTTCTATCATTTTGACTTCACTTGTGGCTGACTCCTAGATTTTTCGTCGCTGCGTTATGGCACTCTTTTCAAGATGGGAGTACCACAAACTAAGGGCAAGTATTAACTTCCCTATTTCTTTTCTAACAATGAGCACTAGATAATGTTTCCTCTCTGCGAAGATTTTTGCGTTGAACCCTACAAGTTCTTAAAAATGGATATTGATATTAATGCGATCGCTGTAGTGTGTCTACTTAACTGCACCAGATTATGAGCAAATTTGAAAACTCATGTATATCAAAATTAGCTCAACTAGAAATTATTAATTTCTAGATTTACCATCTGAAATAAAGTTAAAGGAAATTAAAATTCGGACTGTAAATTAGGTTGTTCAGCTTATGGAGTTTCAAATCTAAAGTAAAAATAATTTTATTCTCGTAAGATTTGTGTTTTGATAGGACAGAAAAAATGCCTGATAAGATAACTCTGTCGCCAGATCCGAACTAGGATTATTTGGGGAATCGAGCAAAAGATTCAATGTCTATACCTCAAGAAAAAAGAGGCTCGTGAACTTTTCATCTCATAGTCAAGTAGACTATTATGATGTACTTAAAACTGAAACCTGGCTCAATTTATATTGTTGTGAATTCTGTGTAGCAGCGACTTTAAGGAGTCCATAGTCAGTCTTTTTGGCAATCAAACTTTAATTTATAACAGCGTTACGAAGATTATGCTCTCGACAGACCGTAGTTTAGAAAATTCGGCACATCGCTATCTGCCTCAAGTAGATAATGATGGACAACCTCCTTCTCCTAACCAACAGCTATTACCCCTCACAGCTAAAGTTAATTCCCAAGATCATTTAGAGATCGGAGGCTGCGATGTCACAGAGTTGGTAGCTAAATACGGTTCTCCTTTATATATTTTGGATGAATTTACACTTAGAACAACTTGTCGTCAGTATCGTGATAGTTTTAAAACCTATTACAGTGGTGAATCTCTAGTTATCTATGCTTCTAAGGCTTGGAGCTGTTTAGCTGTTTGTAGCATTATCAATAGTGAAGGTTTGGGCTTTGATGTGGTTTCAGGTGGAGAATTGTTCACCACCCTCAAGGCAGGAGTTAGTCCCGATAAGATCTATTTCCACGGCAATAATAAGTCTGCATCAGAGTTAGAGTATGCAGTATCTACAGGGTGCAAAATTATCGTTGATAATTGGTTAGAACTGAAAACCTTAAATGACCTTGCTGCCAAGCGAGGTGGGAATCCAGTGGAAATCCTGTTGCGCCTGACTCCAGGAATTGAATGTCATACGCATGAGTATATTCGTACTGGGCATATCGATAGCAAATTTGGCTTTGATCCTACTCAAATCGAAGAGGTTTTCGCTTTTGTTGCCGAGCAAACAGCCATTAAGTGTGTCGGCTTACATGCTCACATAGGCTCACAGATCTTTGAATTACAACCTCATCAAGACTTACCAGAGGTTCTGGCTCAGTGGCTTAAAAAAGCCCAAGAGTACAAGTTACCTGTAGAGGTTCTGAATGTTGGTGGGGGCCTGGGTATTCGCTATACCGAGTCTGATGATCCTCCAAGTATTAGTGAATGGGTAAAGATAGTTTCTCAAGCAGTAGAAACTGCTTGTACTAGATACAATCTACCTTTCCCTAAAGTAATTGCTGAACCAGGTCGTTCCTTGATTGGTTCTTCTTGTGTTACTGCTTACACAGTGGGTGGAGATAAAGAGGTTCCTGGAATACGTAAGTATGTTTCTGTTGATGGTGGCATGTCGGATAATCCTCGTCCCATTACTTATCAGTCTTTATATCGCTCTCTAATTGCCAATAAAATGTCAGAATCTTTTAGTGAGATTGTGACAGTGGCTGGAAAACACTGTGAATCTGGAGATGTGGTAATTAAAGATGCTCATTTACCTCCAGTTAATGCCGGTGATATTCTGGTAGTGACTGCTACAGGAGCCTACAACTATAGTATGGCTTCTAACTATAATCGGATTGGTCGGCCAGCAGCGGTTGTAGTCAATCAAGGTGAGGCTAATGTATTCATTGAACGTGAGACATATGAACATCTTTTGGCTAGGGATTCTTTGCCAGAAAGATTGGTCAAGTAGCGCTCTCTGAGTTAGCATCTAGATATCTTTATCTAGTTATAATTTTCTATAGATTGACAGAGGTTAAGATCATAGTTCCCTAGCCTTCGGCCAAGCTCTTGGTAAGTGTGTGATCGTCTAACGTTATGTCTTTTCTTAGAATAAAAATTCTTTTTTTAAACTGTCCCTGAACCCTGAAAAATAATGTCATCGTCGGGTTTTTTTCCTGACCTGAGCTGGATTCCCTCTTGGCTCCCAAATAGTATCGATCTCCTTCTAGTTTTAGTTTTGAGTTATGCTCTTCTTGTAATTATTGGTGAAGGAGAGCGTCGTAGCTTATGGACAGTCAGAGGTTTTATCGTCCTCATGTTAGCTACAGTAGTCAGTAAGAAATTCAAGTTAGTTTTACTTGGATTTTTACTCGAAAAGTTAGTACTTGGTGCTGCTGTGGCAATGGCAGTTATTTTTCAGTCCCAATTTCGCCGTTTTCTAGAACAGTTGGGTCGCGGGGAATTTACCCAGATATTTAGATCCTCTGGTGGTGCAAACTCCCAGTCTGATAGCGCAGTCGAAAAAATTGTAGATGCGGTAAAAGAGCTATCTCAAAATAGAACGGGAGCCCTCATGTTATTGGAGACTACAAGTTCCCTAGAAGAAGAGGATTTTGTCTCTCCAGGAGTGGTTCTTGATGCTGAAGTATCTAAGGAGATTTTGCAGACCATTTTTCAGACTTCTACTCTCCTTCATGATGGTGCAGTTGTGATTAATGGCTCGAAAATTGTCTCTGCTGCTGCCATTTTGCCGCTCTCAGAGCGAACTGCATCTCGTCAATTAGGGACAAGGCATCGGGCCGCTATGGGGATCACTGAAAGAATCGATAATTGTATCTGTATTGTAGTTTCGGAAGAAACTGGTTCTATTTCCCTGGCCGAGAAGGGAATGCTCAATCGGCCTCTAACGAGTAGTAAACTTAAAGAGTTGTTGCAAGATAGATTTACTCCTACTGTGGAAGCTGATGCAGTTCGTTTGAGCCGTAGAATCGGTTTTCAAGGAAAAATCATTGTGCAGCGTCTTTTACGTTTACCTTTTTTGCCAACTTTCCAGGATAAAGAGTGAGTCTTGGAAGCTATCATTCGATATTTTTTGTACTTTTACTACCCATGACCGTTCAGCAAGCTAGCCTAAAAGAGTTACCTAAAGATCTCGACTTTAGTCGATTGCCTCAACATGTCGCGGTTATTATGGATGGTAATGGTCGTTGGGCAAAAAGTAAGGGTAGACCACGTATTATGGGACATCAGAAAGGAGTAGATACTCTTAAAAATTTGCTTTACTGTTGTCGTGATTGGGGTGTGTCTGCTTTGACAGCTTATGCTTTTTCCACGGAAAACTGGGGTCGACCTCTAGAGGAGGTTGAATTTTTAATGACTCTTTTTGAGCGAGTATTAAGACGAGAACTAGCGGAGATGATAAAGGAGAATGTCCGAATTCGTTTTGTGGGAAATCTAGATAGGCTACCTCGATCGCTGCAGGAAGAGATCGCCAAAGCCATGCAAGATACAGAAACTAATACAGGAATTCAATTTACTGTTGCTACAAACTATGGGGGAAGAGAAGAAATCGTTCAAGCGTGTCGTGCGATCGCTTCTCAAGTAGAGCTAGGCAAGATTAAGGCTCATGATGTTAATGAAGAATTATTCGAGCAACATCTTTATACTAAAGGACTGCACCATCCAGACTTGCTGATTAGGAGTAGTGGTGAAATGAGACTTAGCAATTTTTTGCTATGGCAAATGGCATACGCAGAAATTTATGTTACGGATACTTTGTGGCCTGATTTCGACCGCGGAGAATTCCATCAGGCATTGTTGAACTATCAAAAGCGAGAACGCCGATTTGGCAAGGTAAAAGTCTGAATTTGGCTATTAAGCTATGTGCCTGTTGGGGAAAATTTCGAATTTAAGAGATAAAATTATAGTTAAGACAGAATGAGATTAAGACAAATCTATGCTGGTTGTCCTGACAGAACAACAGATACTTTCAGTAAAGCAAGTTTGTAGTAACTGTTTGATGGCAAATCACGCTGGTTTACCGCGTTGGAATAAGGGTAAGCTAAGTTGCGGTCGTTTGCTTGATTCTGGCAAAGTTAGCTCGGTCGAGTGTGCTCGTGCCTGTGCTCAAGTGTACGAATGTCAAATGGGTTTCCATTTGACAAATATTGATTAGATTGGCCTTTCTATGGTGGTCAGAACTGATTTTCTGTGGTTCTTGATAAGTTTTATTCTAAGTAATTAATCTGATATATGAGAGAAAGCAGAACCCACAAGCTACTTTTGGCTAACTTGCAACAAACCAAGAATTTAGGTTGTCTCCTAAGTCATAACTTAGATGTTGGAACTGTTATTCTCTTGAAAGGTGATTTAGGTGCTGGGAAGACAACTTTAGTTCAAGGATTAGGTCATGGTTTGGGAATCACAGAAAAAATTACCAGCCCTACTTTTACCTTAATTAACGAGTACACCACAGGGAGGATTCCCTTGTATCATTTGGATCTTTATCGCCTAACGCCACAACAAACAAGCACTGTTTACCCTGAGATCTACTGGGACGGTGAAGAAGTTGAGCCAGGTATTACTGCTATTGAGTGGTCAGAGCGTTTAGCTTTTATCCCCTCTAACTATATGGAGATTAATTTGGTCTCGGATTATTTGGTTTCCGATGTTGAGGGAGGTCGTACCGCCACAATCAAATTGTGTGGAGAACACGACCTCAATTTAAGTTTTTTGGACAAAATGCCGCCACACTAGACTATATCTAGTCGATACCTAATTGGTCGCCTCGTTTGTACTGAATGTAAGCTGCAAAGAACAGTCCTGGTAGGGTAATGCCAATCAAGCCTAATACAATACCGAGCAATAAAGGTTCGATCATCTGATTTTCCTTAGATTAAATTTATATGTCTTAGTATTTTATCCTAAGCAATGAGCCCAGGTAAATTGGAATTTTTTCTGTAATAAGTTAACAGGGGCTTGCTTAGTGTTGCGAGAAATCTTAAGCTATCTTATAAATCAGCATAATATAACTACATAGCTTTAAAAAACAACCAGTGGATAACCAGTTAATCCAATCATTTCCAAGTAGACTAAAGGTTGCTGTCATTACTGTTTTAATCACAGTTGCTGCATCTTTGAGTTTTCTGGGCATCTATTGGCAGCATAACTTTGACCCCTATGTTCAGGAGGTTTTATCTTTAGAAGGCAGTGTAGAACATGGCCGGGCAATTTTTCAGATTAATTGTTCTGGCTGTCATGTTTTGAGTGCTAGTACGAGTAATAGCGTCGGTCCTAACTTAAGTGACATTGCTAAAAGGAAATCCCGGGTTGATATTATTCGGCAGGTTATTAGTGGACGTACTCCTCCGATGCCTAGATTTCAACCCAATCCTGAAGAAATGGCTGATTTATTGCAGTATCTTGAAACTCTCTAAATTAGATTTTTTAGAATATTCCAGTTGATTAATAGATTGCTATCACTAAATTATCAATTGGAATATCCTAGATGGGTTACAAAATAGTCGCTGTGAAATATGCACAAATATGGACCAAAAAAACAAGCTCCATATTAGTTAGTTTCTCAAGACATCCGGAAAAACAAAAATATAACCTAAAACACCTAACTACTTGACTGGGGCGCTAGGATTCGAACCTAGGAATGGCGATACCAAAAACCGCTGCCTTACCGCTTGGCGACGCCCCATTGATTTGATACTAAGGTATAATAGCAGATACATGCCCCGTTTTGTCAAGTACTAATTGAAGAAATTTTTTTCGTAATTGAGGTTTAGGCTATTACTGAAGTAATGGCAAGTTCAATATATTCCTGTCTTTCCCGAACTTGAGCAATTTTGGTGGCAATATCAGATTCTCCCTCAAGTATTTTTTGTGCTTGCTTGTAATAAGATAATGCTTGATCCCATCTTTCTAGTTGAGAATAAGCTATTCCGAGATGATAATGGCACCAGCCTGCATGAGCTATGTTGTGCTTACATGACAGAGCCTTGAGATAATTATTTCTAGCTTGTGTCCATTTTTTTAGCTTCAGATAAATATTACCTATATTGTTATACGCCCAAAAACTATCTGGTTGAATCTGTTGGACCTTACGGAAAGATGAAAGCGCCCAGTCCCATTTTTCTTGTTGGGCAAATATATACCCTAAACTGAAATGAGCTTGCCAATGGTTAGGAGATATTGAGACGGTTTTTTGATAGTACTTGATTGCATTGACCAAATCTTGGTTATTCTCCATGCTTTGAGCCAGTTGATAATTGTAATCTGGGTTATCGGGACAGCAATCTGCTGCTTGTTGCCAGTATCTCTGAGCGAGTTGAAGATTGCCTTGGCTATAATGAGTTTTGCCAAGACAATAGTAACTATCGCCGAAGTTAGTATTTGCTATGACAGCATCTTGCAGATGCTCTGTCTGACCAATCGAGTTTTTAATAATCTTTTCTGCATTAGCCCGCATGAGTGCATTCTTGTTAGCTTTGCCCTGAAGATCGAAGATTTTCGCCAGGGTGAGGTGAGCCTGAAGATGATTTGGATTGAGGATAATAACCCGGTTTAGCCACGCGAGCGCGCAGTCGTATTCCTGTCGCTTGAAATTTATACATCCCAAATAATAGTAAGTCTCAACCATTTCTGATGAAATCTGGGAAACCTCAAAAGGATAGTTAGAAGATACATTGGCAATTTCTGATTTCTGAGGAACCCCAATATCAACTGGCTCCTTGTTGGGAATTAATTCAGAATCTAGCAATTTTCTAGGAAGGGAAGAAGTCTGGGACATAATTTCAAGCATTCAATTTCAATACTTCTCCGTGGAAATACTGAGATTTTAGGCTCAAGGTACCAGAATAAGCTGAGATTAGCAAGTCTTCATCACAGATATCTAACTTAAAATCTAGAGTTATTTCTCTCAAATAAAAGTTTAAGAATACCGCTCGATGCGATGAGGTTAGAGATAGGATAAGATCAAACGCGAAAAAGCAGCACAAGAGATAAGGAGCAGCAGCTTGAATTGGCAACGTAAAGTATCTAATTGGTTATCTGCAGGAAATTTAGACCAATCTCAGAAACTTGCAGAGGTAGCTGAAGCAAAACTCAAACAACAAAGTAGCTTGCTTGAAAGGTTAAGTAGAGACTTAGAACAATCCCAGATAGAAATCGAACGGCTTAAAGCTCAACTTCAAATCAGTCAGGGTTTCCAGATAGAGCTTGGAGAAACTAAGGTCGAACTAAAAACGGCTACTGCTGAAATAGAACGTTTGCAGCAACAGTATGTGGCTAAGCAGCAAGAATTGGAAACTATTGCTCTCAAACAAGTAAAGACAGAAACACAATTATCAGAATCTCAGGATTGGCTCAAGCAGATTAAGACTCCTATTAAGATATTAGCGATTAACAAGTTATTATCTAAACAAGAGTTTGATGCCCTGTGGGGGTTTGGCTTGAGTACCCCTCAGGTGAATACAGAAATTAAAGGTGGAGCAATTTCAATTAAGGGATGGATTTTAGGGCGAAAATCACCTATTGAAAAAGTACAAATAACAGTAAACGAAAAAGTCGCTATTGAAGCCTTAATTGGACAGTCCAGCCCTACAATTATTAACCGATATCCTGATATTCCCGGAGCTGGCAAGAGTGGATTTGAATGTAGTTTATCTCTAGTAGCTATACCCCCCAAAGTTGATTTGGTTCTTCAGGCAGTACTCCAAGAAAGTGGCAAGATAATTTCTCTATGTTCTATTTCTGTGGTGAGGGATTAAGAAAGTGCTGAAATGACTTTTTGATCACAATATTTGCAACCTAATCTCTCTGATTCCTTATTTGTAAAAGTCTGTTGCTAGAAAAATCCAGCTTATTATAACTAAGATAAAAGCTCCCTTTGTGTATACAAAAGAAGCTCTAATTTTTGCTTAAGTCTGAACTGAGATACTTTATTTAGTTATAGAAGATATCTCAAAAAATTTAAGACGCTACTGTAGTAGCAGAAGTAGTCCGCCTTCTTCTTCTAGTTGTTCTGGCTTGTGGCTTTTCTGGTTTTTGCATCAAGAATACCAGTGAAGGACTACTTCTTAGTTCACGACGAAATAGTCTTTTGAGACTACCTTCTAACTCTAGCCGTAAGCCGTCCCAGTCTACATCAGTAGAACCATTTTCTCCATAGGTAAAGTTAGACCAGCGATCGCTAAGAACCATTTCAAGGGTTCTATTAACTAACTGTTGTAATAAAGTTTGTTCGACCGAAGTAACAACGCCTCTCAAATGTAAGGAAGGAATGGCTGCCATTTTACCTGACCAGTCAATAGCAGTAGCAACAGTAATCACGCCATCTTCGGCGAGTTGCTGCCTTTCTTTCATCACTGCGTCGTGAACAATTCCAGCACGATCCACTAACTCGATGCCAGATTGTACTTGCCCAGCAACTTTAATAGCATCGTTAGTCAGCTCAATAATATCTCCATTGTTAATGATTACAGTGTTTTCTTCAGGAATCCCCATGCTCTGCGCCATTTGAGCGTGTTTGACTAGCATGCGGTGTTCGCCATGAACTGGCACAAAAAACTTTGGTCTAGTTAGAGCCAGCATTAACTTATGGTCTTCCTGTGAACCATGACCAGAAACGTGAATTCCTTGACGCTTTCCATAAACCACATTAGCTCCTTTCACCATTAGACGGTCAATAGTGTTGACCACCGAGATGGTATTACCAGGAATAGGATTAGCAGAAAAAACTATCGTGTCACCTTCTTTAACTTTGATGTGTCGATGTTCTCCCTTGGAGATACGAGTCATTGCTGATAAGGGTTCGCCCTGAGAGCCTGTGGAAAGAATCAAAACCTTTTCATCTGGCAGACGACCAAGAGAACGTAGTGGTTCAAAAATATCATCTGGACACTTGATGTAGCCCAAATTACGAGCATGCGCAATGACATTAAGCATAGAGCGTCCTACGACAATAACCTTACGCTGAAGCTTTTGCGCTAGTTGTAAGATAATATTCACTCTATGGACTGAAGAGGCAAAAGTAGTTACCATAATTCGTCCTGATGCCTGTGAGAAAATCCGTTCTAGGTTTGGTGCAACAGAACTTTCAGAAGGAGTGTGTCCTGGAACTTCCGCGTTAGTAGAGTCACTTAGTAGACAAAGAACTCCCTTTTCTCCATGTTCAGCTAATCTCTGTAAATCAAAGTACTCACCATCGACGGGAGTATGGTCGATTTTGAAGTCTCCTGTATGAACAATCGCTCCTAAAGGGGTGTTGATAATTACGGTGAAACTATCTGCAATGGAATGAGTATTGCGAATATATTCAACGACAAATGATTTTCCTAAGCGTACTGTTTGGCGAGGAGTAACACTTTCCAGTTTCGTGCGATCGCTAACTCCAGCCTCTTCTAACTTATCCCGCAACAAATTCATTGCTAAACGAGGACCATAAATAATAGGAATATCAAATTGTTTGAGATGATAGGCAATCCCGCCAATGTGATCCTCATGTCCGTGGGTAACGATCATACCTTTGATCTTATGACTGTTCTCTCTGAGATAAGTCATGTCTGGCAAAACAATATTGATGCCATGCATCTCATCGGTGGGGAAAGCTAATCCTGCGTCGAGCAAAATGATTTCGTCGTCATACTCGAAAACACAAGTATTCTTGCCAATTTCATGAAGACCACCTAAAGGGATAATCTTCAGCGAGTCTGAGTTTGTCTGTGATTGGACTTTTTTGCTACTAGATTTACTCATACTATTTCTTAGTTTAGGTTTTGCTTTGGTTGTACTAATAGTTTTTTTTGTAGTAGAAGATCGTTTGAAATTGTTAGACATTCGGGTACTTAAGTGTGATTCCTAGCGAATTAAAAAATACTGCAAGCTTGCGCCTACTAATTCATTCCAATAGAAGAAAAATTAATGATATGAATTGGTCTTTGACAATCATTAAAGTTGCCAAAAACTGGAGCCAATAAGTAAATTATTGGTCTAGCAATATATACTTTGAGCATGACCAAACTAGTTTTTTGGAAGCAATTCCTGAATGACATATTCGAGAACTCCAACCATATATTGAATAGCTAGTTTAGAGAGCTAATTGTTGTACTTAGCATTGATAACAGTTAGAACAATGTGAAAAATCCTCCTTACTTGTGTTTTTTCTGGTTCTGTTCCGATACGGTCTTCTACGAAGCTTGTTATGTATACTTAATGCTGAGAAAAATAACTTGTCACTATTACTTGTCGCGCCTTGAACTTCACATCTCGATGCCTTGAGGCACTATCACCTAGTGAAGAATTACTCATCTTTTTCTAAGAGCTGCAAAGAGACTCTAAATTAGCTCCAATTCTTCAAGGACTACCTTCAACTTGTCCTGTAGATCTAATTGTAACTCACAAAGGGGAGAACGCAACCCTCCAACTTGCCATCCTTGCAAATTTAAGGCGTACTTAATAGGAATTGGGTTAGTTGTCGCAAACAAAATTTTATATAAAGGAGAGAGTTTTAGTTGGATTTCAGTTGCTAACTTGTTGTTTCCTGTGACGAAAGCCTCAATCATTTGTTGCATTGGAGCAGCAACTAAATGAGCTGCAACACTAACAACTCCAACTCCCCCTACTGTAAGCATTGGCAAGGTCAAAGCATCTTCTCCTGAGTAAATTGCAAAATCAGTGGAAGTTAAACGACGAATCTGACAAGCCTGTTCTAAATCACCACTAGCTTCCTTAATTGCCACGATATTATCAATTTCCGCAAGCCTGACTACTGTTTCTACTTCCAAATTACGACTAGTTCGACTAGGGACATTGTAAAGCATGATCTTGATGTCCGGACAGGCTTTTGCGATCGCACTAAAATGACGATATAGTCCTGCTTGTGGTGGCTTGTTATAGTAAGGGACTATCTGCAATGTTCCATCCAACCCTAGTTTGGCGGCTTTCTGAGTAGCAGCGATCGCTTCTTGAGTTGAATTAGAACCTGTTCCTGCAATAATTTGAGCACGTTTTCCAACTGCATTCTTGATTACCTGAAATAGTTGATACTCTTCATCCCAGCTTAGAGTAGGAGATTCTCCTGTGGTTCCACAAACTACTAGGCCATCATTCCCATTATCTACCAAGGAAACAGCTAATTTTTCTGCGACTTCGTAGTTAACGCTGCCATCTTCAGCGAAAGGAGTGACCATCGCGGTCAAAACTCTTCCAAAAGGTTCTTTGATCGTCATTACCTATTGCTCAATTTATTACTCTTTTGCTTTCTATAGTTAGTTCAAACAGTAGTTACAGAAGTAGAAGATTTGAGCCAGCCTTTTTCCAACAGTAGCTCTGCAATTTGCACAGCATTAAGAGCTGCCCCTTTCCGAATCTGGTCTCCACAAAGCCAAAGTTCTAGACTCGAATCATGGGAAATGTCTTGGCGAATTCTGCCAACTAAGATATCATCCTCACCTGTAGCATCTAAAGGCATAGGAAAATAGTTTTTCTGCCAGTCCTCTACCAGCTTGACTCCTGGGGCTGACTCAATTAATTCTTGTGCTTTTGTAACGGCAAATGGCTCAGCAAACTCCAGATTAATCGCTTCAGAATGGGCCCTTAGTACGGGAACTCGGACACAAGTGGCGGTAACTCTGATTTCCGGTGCATTGAAGATCTTTCTGGTTTCATTAACCATTTTCATCTCTTCCTGACAGTAGTGGTTGTCTTCGATAGGAGAGTTATGAGGGAAAAGGTTAAATGCCAAGGGATAGGGCAAGATTTCTGGTTCAGGGGTTTCTCCCTTTAAGATAGCCTGAGCTTGGGTTTCTACTTCTTGCATGGCTCTGGCACCAGCTCCAGATGCTGATTGATAGGTCGATACCACTATACGTTTGATGGGTTGGATTTGATGAAGCGGATAGATAGCCACTCCCATCAAAATAGTCGTACAGTTGGGATTTGCAATAATTCCTTGATGCTTAGCTGCTGCTTCGGGATTGATTTCTGGTACTACCAAAGGCACATTATCATCCATACGAAAAGCACTGGAGTTATCAATAACTACAGCACCCGCAGCTACGGCTTTGGCCGCATAAGCCTTGGATGTTGAACCACCTGCCGAGGCTAAAACAATATCAATGTCTTGAAAAGAATCATCATCTACTACCTCAACTGTTAATTCGCGATCGCCAAACTTGATTTTTGTACCAGTAGAGCGAGGAGAAGCTAATAACTTAAGACTTTTCAGGGGGAAGGAGCGGGTTTCTAATAAAGACAGTAACTCCTGTCCAACTGCTCCTGTCGCTCCCAGAATAGCGACATTAATTCCTTCAGACAATGATTTTTCCTCCGTAGACATAGATTAAATAGAGTGTTTCTACAAAATAAATAGAATAATTATTTTAAATAAGTTTACTTATACATAAGCTTGCTCATGCAACTTTAAGCTTGATAACACTTTAGTGTAATTAAATACAAATAAATTTAATAGTCTCTAATCATAGCAGATGGAGAGTAAAGCAGAAGATAATTAGAGCATTAACAACCCGGATGAGTTGATGCAACTTGTGGCGTTGCTTGTATGGGTTCACTGGTTAGGACGACTTCTCCTTGTTCGTTGATAAACCAGCCTTGAACAGTAGGGACAGTTTCAGTTCTTTTTTGTGTAGGTTTATTAGCTATTGCTGGCTTGAAAGGAATCAGTTTTTGAGTAGAGTTGGGCTCAATAATTCGCCAATCTTCTGCTCCAAATTCGGTTCTAAGGGTGTTTCTGACTGCCAAAGGAATCCCACCTCGACCAGTGATAGTGTAGCGATTGCCTAAATATGCTTTACAAGAGTTGGGGATAAATGCCGAGGGTTCTGTGGCAAATAAAAGTTCGTCTACTGATTCGATGTTATTGAGTTGAACGTCTGGATTAGAAAGCGTTACTGTCCCATCTACCCCAAATTCTGAACTGACAGTAATGTCGCTAAACTCAGTTAAAGCTGGTTGCAACTCAATGCCAAAAATACCAACAGCATCGATGTTAATATTTCCTCCTGCACCTAACTCTGCACTAGCGGTGATGTCACTATTGTCCTCAAGAGAAGTAAGTAAGAAATCGGTTGTGATGTCAATATTGCCTCCATCACCTGAACCACCAACAGAAGTAGAAATCTGGCTTTCTTCTCTTAACTCAATTGCATCCTCAATAATCAAATTAATGTTGCCACCATCACTCTGATCTGTAGTAGCTGTGATCTCGCTATTTTCTTCGAGGGTTAATGACTGAGATCGTAAATTAATTGCTCCTGCATTCCCTTCGCCGACGGCATTACTCAAAATTCCTGCGTCTTGTTCGAGCGAGATAGAGTCGGTTGCCAGGATAGATATAGAGCCCCCTTCTCCTTGCGATACGCCAATGATCTCTCCCGTGATAGGGTCGAGTATATTTAGAGCGCTAGAGCTGATAGCAGCTTCATCTCTGATTATTAAGCTATTAGTCTCAATTGAGATATCACCTGCATCTCCCTCATTGGAAGAGCTACTTAAAATTATTGATCCTTGTTCAAGAACGATAGAATCAGTGGCTTCAATAAATATAGTTCCTCCTTCTCCTTGTGCTAGTGTGACTTCTCCAGTAATAGGATTCTCTATTCCACTAGTAGCAGAAGCAATAGTCGCTTGATCTCTCAATATCAAATTATCAGTCACAATTGAAATATTACCTGTATTACCATCTCCGAGAGTATTGGTAAAAACTCCACTAGTTAGGGGGCGTACTCCTGATACTATTGAACCCTCAAAAACTAGTTGGTCTTGAGCTTGAATAGTTATATTGCCACCAGGTAAATCTGAAAAATTAGGGTTCAGTAGTTGTGACCCATTTAAAAGCTGAATATTACCACCGACAAAGTTAATCGAACCATTAGGAATAGGGCTAGTACCATCAGAAGTAAAAACTGGACCAGAGGCATTGACGGCAGAAGCAACTCGCGCAGAGGGAAAAGTAACTATGGGTTGATTATTGTCATCTAAAATCATTTGTCCTTGCTCATCCAGGGAGAAAAAAGAGATTTCTCCATCGCGATCTCGCAAACTAATATCCGCAAAGCTAGTCACAGTTTGATAATCAAAAGTAAGCCCTGATTCGCTAAAATCTAAACCGACTAGACTATTTGCGCCGACGGCACCTACTTCAATATTGCCTCCTACAGCAGTAAGATTGCCTCCATCACTGATAATGTCCCCTCCGATTAGAGCAAGAGTTTGATTGGACTGTACCAGAAGCCCCGCAGGTGCACCAAAAGTGTTGAACTGGAAATTTGTTTGTGCCAATCGAGGAGACTGGGCGCGGTTGATAATAGTTCCTGGCTGAGTGCCAAATTCTAGAGCAGTGGGCTGAGAGACAGTTAGGAGTGGTTCTCCTGCAGCGTTAGCTGCAAACCTAGTTCCATTGGCAAAGTTGATACTTTCGGCAGTCGTAGCTATGAAAGAACCATTGAGATTGAGGCTGGCGTTTTCTCCGAAGATGAAACCATTGGGATTGAGCAACCAAAGATTTGCTTCGCCTAAAACGCCAAGGTTTCCTAAAATCTGAGAAATTTCGCTGCCTGTGACACGACTAAAAATATTGCTGATGTTTTCAGGATTAGCAAAGTTAACTGTTTGGTTTTCCCCGACATTAAACTGTTCAAAACTCTGAAATAGGTTCCCACCTCTAATTGCACCACCCTCGACGATTTGTTCTTGAGGAGAAACAGATCTAACTTCTGTGTTTTCAGTATTTAACGTGTTGTCTGGGGTGATCTGTGCTTGAGTAGTTTGGGAGTAGCTCAGTAGGGAGCTAACAAAGGTACCGACAAATAAAGCTCCGAGAAAAAGGTTTTGGGTTGGCATCAACTTTTCACCTAAGCAACAAAAAAACTGTTAGCCGCTTGTAATTATGGCTAACAGCATTGTAATGCAATACCTTATGCTTGTTTTAACTAACTAGATCTAGTAGATCTGTTTGATTATAAAGTGAGACCATCTAGCTACATTCAGGTGATTACTAGAAGCAGCAGAAAGTAGCTCCAAGGAAACAAGGACAGCGTAAGAAACAATTTTTGAGGGTTAGCTCCATTGATTTAGTTCTGACTGTCATGTCAACATCAAATTCCCCCTCTTTTGGTAGGCCTAGCTCTTTAGCTAGATCCTCCATAAATGGTTCGTTTGCTTCTGCTTTGTTGAGCCAGTCCATAACGGCATCACCAATTTTGCTTGTATTAAGCGCAGTTCCTCTATTTGCTACAGTAGGAGGAATAGCCTCTGTTTTGAATCTGTTGTCTCCAGAGCGGAAAACAAGAACAAGATCTTCTTCTGGTTTAAAGCCGATCGCCTCAAGAGCTGGTCTAAGACCAAATAAGATATCTGCTTTTTGGAGAGATTGGTTTATCGTATTCATTTTTTTTAGATAGTTGCAGTCATTTACGACTGTATGAAGGTGTACTCTTCTTACTTACTCAATCTCCAGAACTTTTATGCAGCCTGTAATATTTACTCATTTTTGTTTACTAAAAATAATTGAAATATTGAGTTAATTTGCATGTTTTACTTGGTTGGTAGCGATCGCGATTGCCTGAGGTAAAATAGTGTGCTCTTGGATTTGAATTCTCTGGTGTAAGGTTTCTGGGGTATCGTCAGGCAAAATAGGTACTGCTGATTGCATAATGATCGTGCCACTATCTACAGCCAAATCGACGAAATGCACAGTACAGCCTGTAATTTTTACCTTGGCTTTGAGAGCTTGTTCGATGGCGCGAATTCCTTTGAAACTGGGTAACAAACTAGGATGAATATTGATAATACGCTTAGGAAAGCCATCTAAGAGTACTTGAGTGATGATCCGCATCCAACCAGCCATAATTACCCAGTCAACACCGTAGCTCTGCATAGTATTAACAATCTCTCTATCTAGATCTTCGCGGGTCGTAAAATCTCGGTGATTGATCAGAACAGCAGGAATATTATATTTTTCGGCTCTGGTCTTGGCTATAGCTTGAGGGTTGTTATAAATCAGGACTTTAATCTCTGCGTTGAGTTTGCCATCTGCGATCGCTTTAGCTACTGCCTCAAAATTTGTGCCACTTCCTGATGCCATTACTCCTAGTTTTATCGTTTGATTTGTCGTTGGTGTTTGGCAAGCAGGGGGCGAAACTAAAGCTTTGATTTCGAGAGAATTTTGATTTTTAAGTTGAGTAGTTAAAGATTCACTCATGATGGCAAATGGTAGTTAAGGAAAACCAGATCTGATTTAACCATACTAGTAGTTACTTGTCGTAAAGTTTGACAAAATCGTCTAGTTTTTTTATTAAGTTTTCAACCACAGTCCCAGTTATATAAAACCTGAGAAAAATCTAATTCTTGTAACATTGATCTAGGAATAAAAAAGTTACCAATGCCAACATCCCCCCACATAATGTCGATTTGTTCGTTACCTTCTGAATCAACTTGTAAGAGCAAAATATAATCTTGATTTTTTAAAGGTTGGTATGTCCTAGGGTCTTGCTGGGTAAAGTTAGGATAGCCACCAATCTTGTGTCCGCTAAGACTCAAACTCTCCTGATAAAGATCCCAAAGCTCATAGTTTGGCTTTGTTTCTGACTCGCTATCAAACAACTTAAACTGATAATCACTAATAGTGATTGGACTTTGAGCCAAAGTAAAATCCAGAGCGCAACAACCTACAAAAGGCATCAAGCAATCATCGTCTAATTTGGGTAAAAAGCTAAAATCTATAACTAAATTTTCAGCATCAGATATTATATCTGTAAAATAAACAACGCGAAAGTCATTTTGTTGCGTCGGGCGATCAAAATCTGCCTCATAAAACTCTTCGTCTGCTGCAATAAAAAACTGTAAAATCCCTTGATCAGGAAAGTCTTTTAGATTGGGGACTTCTGCAAAATTTATCTGTGCTAATAGGTATAAATAATTACCCTTGGAGTTTGTTGGGTAATCAGCTCCTTGAGGTAGATAAGGTAGGCCACCAAACTTACTTTGCCAAGGTGTTGGTCGATCATTATTTGTCAGCTTTATTCTGATGTAGGGTTGGAGTGTTGCAACTATTTTGGCTCGATAAGGCTCTAGCTTTGGCGGCAATTCTAGCTGAGGATCTTGGTTCATAACTTAGTGAATTTCACTTTGAGATTGTCTTTAGGATGAGGAGTTGGGACTGTGACTAATTCGAGATTTTGATTTGGTAAAAGTTCCCACTGGCACTGTTGTAGAAGTCTCGCTGCGAAAATTCGCATTTCTAAACGAGCAAATTCTTTCCCTAGACATTCGCGTAAACCACCACCAAAGGGAATATAGGCAAAGTTAGCCTGTTTGTCTTCTTGTCTATCGGGGGCGAAGCGTTCTGGATCGAAGCGATCGCTATCAGGATAAATTTCCCCATCTTGGTGAGTTTGCGCGATCTGATACTGAATCGTCCAGCCCTGAGGAATTTGATAGCCGTTGAATTCAAAAGTTTCAATTACTTTCCGAAAACCACCGCCTACAGGGGGAATAATTCGCATAACCTCTTTGATAACCATATCCAGATAGGTCATCTCTTTGATTTTGTCTAGGGTAAGAGTTTCCAGATCTTTGAACTGGGCTTGCTCAGCTTGGAGCTTTGCCATCACCTCAGGATGTTGAGCTGTTAACAGACAAAAAGAAGCCACCGCTGAAGTTAGGGTTTCGTGTCCAGCAAACAATAAGAGTAGTACTTGGTCTTTTAGCTCTGCGGTAGTTAGCTTATTTCCATCTTCGTCTTCAGCTTTAATCAATAAGCCCAAGGCATCATCTCCAGGATCCTCTGCCTGTTGGCGTTTAGTGACTATTACTTCGATGTATTTGAGTAATTCTTGACGACAACGCAAAGCCTTACCAAATGTTGTCCAAGGCAAATTTACCGGAATACTAAATAAACCAGCGCACCAGTCTTCAAATAACTCTCCCAAAGGAGTCTGCGATCCTCCATCAGTACTAACTAACAGCTCACTAGCAATATCAAAAGTGTAGTCTCTGAGTTCGGGATACCAGGTTAATTCTTGTTTTTGTAGCCAGCGATCAATGTATTGCTGGGTAATCGTTTCCATCGTGGGGATGTAACTGGCTAATGCTCTGGGTTGAAAGGCTTGATAAAGCAGTTGACGACGTGATTTGTGGAAGTCACCATTTTTAACTGCTAAAGACAAATCTCCCAAAAGAATTCTGGTACTTTTTGGCCAAGTAGAAACTACATACTTGTTTTCATTGCGAAATAAAAAACTATTTGCCTCTGCACCAATCATCGACACCGTAGGATTACCAAAGATATTGGTGCGATAAACTTTGCCGTATTTCGCTACTTTCTTGGAGTTGAATTCGCTGTCAGTAAAAAAGCTAATAGTTTCCCCAATAAACGGTAATCCATTATCTCCAGGAGGCAAAGGCAAAGTATTAAGGTCTTGAGCAGTCATGGTTTAAGTAGCAGCAGTTTTTGATATCTCAGTCTATCGCAATTACCAGATTTGGGGAGTCTAACTAACCGCAGTCCCAGTTGTACAAAACATAGGAAAAATAACGTTTCAATAGATCCGATCTTTTTATAAAAAAATTGCCTATTCCGCCATCTCCCCAACAAACATGAATTACGTTATTACCATCTGTACTAATCTGTAACAGTAAAACGTATTCATCAGGCTGGGAAATTTTTGCACGGGGGTCATTCTGGATAAAGTTAGGGTTTCCGCCGAGCTTGTGTTTATCTGAGCAGAACTTATCGTAGTACTCTTCGCAAATCTCTTGAAATTCGTCTGCGTAGATATCAAAAAAATCGAAGTTAAAATCATTCAGATCGATCTCGCTCAACGACTCCTCGAACTCCAGTTTGCAACAACCTTCAAACGGCATTAACCATTCACCCTTTTTGATTGGTGGCAGAAAGTTAAAATCAGTAATCAGACTACCTTCAGATAAATCGGTTTCGGCGAAATAAATAATCCGAAATTTGTCTTGTAAAGTTGGGTTGTCGAAATCTAAACCATAGCAATCCTCATCTGCTGCTAGATAAAACTGCAAGATCCCCTGATCGGGAAAATCTTCTAAATCGGGTACTTCAGCAAAATTAATCTGCGCTAATAAATACAAATAATCTCCATTAGCAGCCTTGGGATAATCATACCCTTGGGGAAGATAGGGTAAGCCACCAAACTTACTTTGCCACCATGTCGGATGATCGTTATTCGTTAGCCTGATTTCCGCATAAGGTGTAACTGTTGCCTCAATTCTTTCACGATAAACTTCTAATTCAGGAGAAGGTTTTACATCAAGCTTATGAGCCATACTTTTGAATCTTTTCAAAGAATGTCATGGCATAGTATCAAAATCAGTCATCAACTATTAACCATAAACAAAAAAATTGAGTAGCTATCAAAATAACTACTCAACCCAAAATTATTACCAGCTAACTGGTTAATTTATCCGAATTGCTTATACAGCAGCAGTTTTCTTAGCACTTGCAGACAACTCACCACTAGCATACTTAGCAGCAAAGTCATCAAGAGCGATTTGCTTGATTTTGCTTGCATTACCAGCACACCAGAACTGTTGATAGCGATCGCTACAAACTTGCTTCATGTACTTCATAGCAGGCTTCATGAAGTGACGAGGGTCAAAGTTAGAAGGATCTGCAACACCAGCTTCGCGGATCGCAGCAGTGATAGCCAAACGGTTGTCAGTATCGATGTTTACTTTACGAACACCAGACTTGATACCTTTTTGGATTTCTTCTACAGGTACGCCATAAGTTTCGGGGATTTTACCGCCGTGAGCGTTGATCATATCGATCCACTCTTGGGGAACGGAAGAAGAACCGTGCA
>CAZSEZ010000023.1:0-27098 GCA_964606015.1 uncultured bacterium | reverse complement strand
AGCAGGAGAACAGGTCACAATCACAATTGTTGCTGATACTGATCCTGGGGAAACTCCCGATGTTGAGAATTTGGCTTTTTATAATGGCGATGAGATTACAGCCTTAGTCAATACTGAGCCTTTTGTCAGCCATGAGACTCCCGCAAGCCCTGAAACCACAGTAACTTCTACTGAGCCTACAGCAACAACAGGAAATGGCTCTGGTCAATTTAGATATGGGGAAGTGGTTCAAAAATCTTTCCTATTTTATGAGGCTCAACGCTCTGGAGAGTTGCCTGATGATAATCGAATTTCCTGGCGTGGCGATTCAGGACTCAACGACGGTGCTGATGTGGGAATAGATCTAACTGGTGGCTATCATGATGCTGGAGACCATATAAAATTTGGCTTACCTCTGGCTTCGTCACTAACTACTTTGGCGTGGGGTGGCGTAGAATATGAGGATGCATACAAGCGTTTGGGTCAGTGGGATGAACTCTTAGATGCAGTGAAGTGGGGAACTGACTGGATCTTAAAAGCTCATGTTAACCCCAATGGTCAGACCCAAGACGTATACGTTCAAGTAGGGGCGGCTAGGTTCGATCACCAAATTTGGGCTCCTGCAGAAGAAACTACTGCTTACAGACCAGCTTACAAGATAGATCGTAATAATCCTGGAACTGAGGTGGCTGCTGATTATGCTGCGTCTTTAGCCTCTGCGTCGATAATTTTTAGAAATGAAAATCAGGCTTATGCGGATCGTCTGATTAATGAAGCAAAACAGCTGTATGAGTTTGCTGAAAATAATTTGGGTCGCTACTCCGACTCAATTGCCGATGTAAATCCACAATACACTTCTCATAGTGGTTACGAAGATGAATTGATCTGGGGCGCTAGTTGGTTATACCGAGCTACTGGCGAACAGCAATACCTTAATAAGGCCAGACAATATGCAGATCGCTTCGGAATTTATCCAGGAAATACAACTCTTTCTTGGGATAATAAAACAGCGGGAGCACTTATTCTATTAGCTCAGACTGGCGAACAACGTTATATTGATATTGCTGAGAATTGGTTGGATAGTTGGTTACCTGGGGGAGGAGCTGCAACCTATACCCAAGGAGGGTTTGCTTGGAACGGTCGCTGGGGTTCACTTAGAACGACTGCAAATACAGCGTTTCTTGCTAGTGTCTTTCACGAGACTATTGAAGCTAATCCCCGTTATCGGGACTTTACTGAGACTCAAATTGATTATATTTTGGGTGATAATCCTCGTAACTCTAGCTACGTAGTTGGTTTTGGGAACAATTCCCCTCAGAGAGCTCATCATCGTTCTGCTTCTGGTTCAAGCTTTAATAACGTTAACTTCAGGGACGAGCGGCCCAACGAAAACATTATTTATGGTGCACTAGTCGGTGGCCCTCAATCTCCAAATGATTTTGATTGGCGAGATGATCGTGGAGATGCAATCGGAAATGAAGTAGCCCTAGATTATAATGCTGCTTTTACAGGAGCTGTAACTTATCTATACGATCAGTATGGTGGGGATGCTTTGAGCGATCAAGAACTTGATTTGTTGCCTGGAATTGACATCGCAGGAATTTAGCATTGAACTCTATTCCCAGAAACTACAATATCTATGTTTATGGGAGTGTCTTTCCCTCTAACTCAATAGTATGGGGTACAAAAATCTCTAGAGGCTGAGGGACGAAATATGAAGTGTGCTGCGAAAGCTGCGGTTACTGTCTCGAACTATGCAATAGTTTAGTAAACCTTGCATTTGTCCCTTGGCCCTTTATTCTTTTCGACTCTAGATTAAATCAAGAGATTAGATTGAAAAATCCTAATAAGTTAAGTACTTAGTCTGAATTATATTAATCAATTCTTGATTATGGATATATCGCTTGTGTCGTAATTACTCATCTTCATCAACATTTAGTTGCTTGAGGTGAATATGTTTACGACCCAAAGTTATCTCAAACTCATCTCCAGGTTTAAGTCCCATTTTCTTAGTGTATGCCGAACCTATCAAAAGATTATGGTTTGATTGGACACTAATTCGATAGCTTGCTGATCTTCCACCACGACCCTGACCATTAGAAGTACTATCTAACTCGATCCCTTCTGCATCAATTAGTGCGTTGAGGAATTTCATCATGTTGACCCTTTCTACACCATTTTTTGTCTTGGTGTAATAACCACATTCTTTGGCTTTTTCCTCTTTAGGAAGATGATCTAACTCTTTAACCTTAGCAATTAATTCCTGACCGACTAAAGGTTTGGGTTGGTTTGATTTTGCCATTTACTTCAAATAAAACTTAGTAACTGATTTGATTTCTAGATTGTGCGGGTCAGTAAAACTTATCGCAAGGACAATAATATAACATTTTGCTTTATTGGTGCGAAAATTATTTTTAACTCATTCATGATAATTAATTATTTTTTATCTGAGATTTGTCTGAGATTTATCTGAGTAGGATTCTAAAGATAATCTAAGCTAATATCTTGGCTAGAAAAGTGGCTTAGTTCTAGCTCATTTTTACCAACCTTTCCTTAGATAAAATGAAATTAACGACCCGTAGTCACTATAGTGTAAAAGCACTTCTAGACCTTAGTTTACAGCCAGGTTATGGTCCTGCTTCTGTAAATAAGATTGCTAATAGACAGGATTTACCTGCACCCTATTTAGAAAAACTTTTGATAAAAATGCGTAAAGCAGGTCTTGTCAGATCTGTTAGGGGAGCTCAAGGAGGTTATCAGTTAGCCGACATACCAGAAGCAATTTCTGTAGGTCAAATTCTTGATGCTGTTGGTGAAACAATCGAACCTTTACCTCAACATAATAGAAGTCTAAATCTTGCTGAGGATTGGGTCACTTTTAGCCTTTGGCAACGACTCCATGAAAAATTAAAATCTGCTTTATACAGCATTACCTTGGCAGATTTATATTATGATGCTCGTAGTTGGCAGGCTGCTACAGGAGAGGAAAATAACTTTGTTGTTTGATTATGTGGAAGAATGGCAAACAATCATCGAGAAAATCTTGTAACTGAAGGAGGATGCCATTGTAGGGCTATTCGTTTTCAAGTAATAATCGATCGCTGGAAAGTCCAAGATTGTAATTGTTCTATTTGCCAGAAAAAAGGCTTTATCCATCTCATTCTTCCACCCGAAAATTTTAGGCTGCTACAGGGTCAAGAATTTTTAAGTATCTATACGTTTAATACCAAAGTGGCCAAACATAATTTTTGCAGGGTTTGTGGCATTCACTCCTTTTATTCTCCTCGTTCTCATCCAGGGTGGATTGACGTAAATGTGCGTTGTCTAGATATTGATTTAAGCGAACGATTTGATATTGAATTGTTTGATGGACGAAATTGGGAAGCTCACGTATCCCAAATTAGAAACAACAATTAGTTTTTACATCTGGTATTTTATTCTTGTTGGCTAATCTTACTCCTTACTTAGAAGCTGAAGTTATCAAATCTTCTCTTGTTCTAGTAGTTGCTGCTTTTTGGGATTATTTGATTGGTGATCCGCTATTTTTGCTCCATCCTGTTCAGGTAATGGGTTGGTTGATCAGCCGATACACTAATCTAAGTTTTCGGCTACTACAGAAACCTTGGCAGCAACGCTTTAGTGGCATAATTCTTGGATTGAGCTTAATTATTGGTAGTGGGATAGGAGCTTGGTTCCTAATTAAGCTGGCTTGCACAATTAACTTCTGGTTCGGTTTGACTGTAGAAATTAGTTTGCTCGCAAGTTGCTTTGCCGCTAAAAGTCTTAGTCAAGCAGCCAAAAGTGTTCTCAATCATTTAGCAGGTAACGATATCAAATCAGCCCGTTCACAACTCAGCATGTATGTGGGTAGAGATACAGCTAACTTGTCAAGATCAGAAATACTTAGAGCTGTTCTCGAAACTGTCGGAGAAAATGCAGTTGATGGTATTACTGCCCCTCTATTCTATGCCATTTTTGGGGTTTCTCTAGGAATAGGTGCAGTTCCTCTGGCACTGGGTTATAAAGCCGCTAGCACCTTAGACTCTATGGTAGGCTACCTCAGGCATCCATATATCGATATTGGTTGGTTTAGCGCTCAATTAGAAGACCGCTTGACTTGGCTGCCCTGTCGTTTAACGGTACTAACTTTGGCAGTTTTTTCTGGAAGACCACTTACTGTGCTGGAAATCTGCCGTCGTGATGCAGTTCTTGATCCAAGTCCCAACTCTGGCTGGAGCGAATGCGTCTATGCTGCTGTTCTCGGGGTGCAATTAGGAGGAACTAATACCTATCAGGGAAAAACTAGAGTTAAACCTTTGTTGGGTAATAGCGATCGCGAGATCTCCCCCGAAATCATTTACGAAGCGCTTAGCTTGACCCGTTATTGTTTTTTACTCTGGCTACTGATCTCGATACTCTCACTATTAATTCTCAATTATCCACTAAACAAATGAAACAAGGCGATCTCATTACTCTCAAGATTACTGACCTCAATACTAGCGGTGAAGGGGTGGGTAGAGTGGACAATAAAGTAGTATTCGTTCCAGATACAGTTACAGGAGACTGCGTTCAAGCCAGAATTGAACAGGTCAAGCCTAAGTATGCCAAAGCATCTTTGCGTAATATCTTAGCTGACTCTCCTCATCGCATTCGTCCTCGTTGTATCGTTGCTGATAAATGCGGTGGCTGTCAGTGGCAACATATTGATGATGTCTTCCAAAGAGAAACTAAGCAACAGCAAGTAGTGGAAACTCTGAAACGGATTGGTGGTTTTGCTGATTTAGCTGTAGACCCAATCCTTCATACTGGAAATTCGCTTAACTATCGCAATAAATCAACCTATCCTCTAAAACTTTCTGCCACTGGCAAGGTTCAAGCTGGTTACTATCGTAAAGGTAGTCACAAGCTGATCAATCTCAATCAGTGTCCCGTCCAGGACGAGCGATTGCATCCTTTGTTGGCAGAAATTAAGCAAGACATTCTCTATCAAGGTTGGTCGATCTATGATGAAACCACAGGAGAATGGCAACTAAGACATTTATCTTTGCGCATTGGTAGCAGAACTGGAGAAATGTTACTGACTTTAGTCTCTACTGACGATAACCTTGTTAAGCTCCAAGAGCAAGCGGAAATCTGGTTAGAACGCTATCCTGATTTGGTAGGAGTCTGCCTCAACTTCAATCGCGATCGCACTAATGTGATCTTTGGCAAAAAAACTAAAACTATTGCAGGTAAGTCCAGCATTACTGAAATGTTTGCAGGCGTAGAATTACAGATTGCTGCGGATACTTTTTTTCAGGTTAATACCTTAGCCGCTGAGATGTTGTTTGAGCACATTATTCAACAGTTAGATCTCCAAGGAAATGAAATTCTAATTGATGCTTATTGCGGTATCGGTACTTTTACTTTGCCTCTGGCCAAGCTGGTTAAACGAGTGATCGGGATTGAATTCTCAGAAACTTCGGTAATCCAAGCGCGTAATAATGCGGTACTAAATAGTATTGGTAATGTGGAATTTATGGCAGGAAAAGTTGCTTCTTGTTTGCAGGAACTGGCAGCAAAACCAGATGTAGTAATTCTCGATCCGCCTCGTAAAGGTTGCAAGCCTCAAGTGATTGCCAGCCTAGTAGAAATGCAACCTAAGAAAATTGCCTACATTAGTTGCAAGCCTGCTACTTTAGCAAGAGATAGTCAGCTTTTAGTGGATTCTGGAAAATATTCTTTACAGTCTGTGCGTTCTGCTGACTTTTTTCCTCAAACGACTCATGTTGAATCTGTGGCTATTTTCTCTAGGATTTAGCAAAAATAAAGAAAATATTTTAGTCAATTCAGAATTTTTGTATAATGTAAAGGTAATAATGCCGAACAACCTGAGAACTATTTAGGTTTCCTAACTATTCCTAGTCCCAGAATTAGAGGTTATCTCAGTGATTGCAATCCCGTTTCCTTGGAATCGACACAAGTGGAGTACTATAAGTTTTGCTTCTACGTTATACCTCCAGCCGATATTGGACCTGCTTTTAGCCCAGATTCCCCTTTCTTGTCAGTCGGAAATAAGATTGGGTCTACAGGAGGCCCTAGTCAATGCAGCTAAGCATGGCAATAATTTAGACCCTAGTAAAACAATTGTTGTAGAGTTTCATGTCACAGCTCAAGAGTATTCTTGGGTGATTACAGATGAAGGTATTGGTTTTACTCCTCAGTCTCCTTGTTCTCAATTGATAGAGGATACTTTGCCCCCTGAAGAAGCAGAGAATGGTCGGGGTCTCTGTATTTTGTATGAGATATTTGATAACGTTCACTGGGACCGCCAAGGTAACCAACTAACCTTGTATAAGCAAGTTAAAGAATCTAGCCAATCAAATTTAGTCGCAGCCAGCATACTCTAGAAATTAGTAGTGCTCTTAGAATGTTGGATGCTGAAAAAAGTTCTTTACAAGCCTCTGTTTTCATGTAGAATGTAGTTCTGGAAACAAGATTGGTGGCATAGCCAAGTGGTAAGGCCGTGGATTGCAAATCCATTATCCCCCAGTTCGAATCTGGGTGCCACCTTCGTTAATATAATACCTTTGAACTGCTCTGAGCTGTTGCTTACAGTAACGTGTCGGTGAATGGTCACTGGATTGTTCACGACATATTCTAGTAGGCGGTTAAAGACTTAAACTATAGTCAATAGCTATGGCAGATTTTCTACCTCTGCCTGAAAATTGTTTTGCCAGTGACAGAGATTAAAAATTCGTTTCTCTTGGGATTAGTACTCGTTATTAGTTGTGGCTTTATCGGTGGTAAGGTCGCAAAAAAACTGGGTGCTCCTCCCCTGCTAGGGATGATTATTGTGGGGATTTTACTGGGGGCAGAAATTGGTAACTTGCTCCCAGTAAAACTAATTGAACTGGCAGATCAACTAAGGACATTTGCTGTAATGGTAATCTTGCTGCGAGCTGGCTTAGGCCTAGATCGTGAAAAACTCAGACAGCAAAGTTCGGTTGCTCTAAAATTGGGATTTTTGCCTGCGATCGCAGAAATGATTGTGGTTGCATTTGTTTCGAGGTGGCTGTTTGATTTTGATCTACTTACAGGATTGCTTTTGGGCAGCGTAGTTGCTGCGGAGTCACCTGCGGTGATTGTCCCTGGAATGTTAAAGCTAAAAAATTTGGGTTATGGGGTGGCAAAAGGGATTCCTGATGCAATTCTTACTGGAAGTGCTTTATCCGATGTTGTCATCTTTTTGGTATTTAGCCTGCTGGTGAATTTTTTCACTCGTTCAAGTACTGACACTTCGACAATTGCTTTTTTGCCAGTGCAAGTATTCGTGCAAATTATTTTTGGTTTGATTTTAGGCTATTTGGCTGCCAGGTTATTTGTCTGGTTAGCTAAACGGAGAGTAACTCAAAATGTTACTCAAGAAACTTTGTTAGTAGCTTGTATTGCTCTTTTACTGATTATTTCTTCTCAGAACTATCCATACTTTTCTGGATACTTAGCTGCTATGGCGATGGGCTTTTATCTAAGTGAATTAAGTCCCCCCATTGCCCGAACTTTGCGAGCCGAATTTCAAAATCTTTGGGAAGTTGCGGAAATTATTTTATTTGTTTTACTAGGGGCAGTAGTACAACTTTCAGTATTAGAAGATTTGTTCTTCCCAGGACTGTTATTGTTAGCAATCGGTTTGCTATGTGGTCGTAGTTGGGGATGGTACTTATCGACTATGGGGAGTAACTGGCAACCTAGAGAGAGACTTTTCTTGTTACCAGGAAACTCGGCAAAAGCTACCGTACAGGCTGCAATTGGTTCAATTCCTTTTTCTTTGGGAATTCCAGGTGGAGAAATTATTCTGGCGATCGCGGCTTTAGCCATTTTAGTTACTGCACCGTTGGGTGCTTGGGCAATTCCTACTTTTGCTCCCAGACTTTTGAGTAAAGATCCTACAGATCCCACTAAAATAACTGTCAATACTCAAACTAGGATAGTAGTGCTGATTCAGGATCTTGTTACTGGTGTTGAATTGCTCAGTGTCGCAGGCGATCGCGCCAGACGTAGTAATAGTAGAATAGTTGTGATAGCAGTCAAGTCTTTGCTAGAGGAACAAACTCAACTAGAAAAATTAATCAATCGGCTTTTGCTAGATATAGAGCGAGAAATAGTTGCTAACTGCTTTGTCGATCATAGAGATCTAGATTTATTCTTAGACTATCTTCAAACGAATCAAATAAGTGATCTAATTGTTGCTAAAGCTAGTAGTCATATTTTTTTAAAGAGTTCTCAGTTCTGTGAACTAGAAATTCCTTTGACTGTTATTTAAGCTTTTATCGATCTTTACCTAAGGCTGGAAGTTTTGACCTCTTCTAAACTATTCGTATGAATCGAAATAGTAATCAATAAGGTTAGTTGATCTTGGACATGGAGAATGGCTAAAGACATAGAATCATCAAAGTTATCAATTAGGTTTTGTTTTGAGATAGAACCTTTTGAGCTGGAGACTTATAGCTTTCCTGTTGACTCATCGGACCGTATAAGAATTATTGAAATGACCAGTAATTCTACGCTAAATGATGTTGGTTTATTGATTGGCTCGCTTTTGGCATTTAATGAACTGTTCCTTGATGCTCAATTTATCGATGCCTTATCGAAAAGCAAAGAATTGGCGTTGGTAGGAGGCCTATCATTTCGGCAAAATGGGTTAAGGATAAGTTCTTCTTATTGTGCAGACTTCCAGGATTGGATTTTTGTTGTGGAAGAAATTAAAAGAAGATCTTCTCCCTGGATGGGTCATGATCCTTCACCTTGGTTTGAATTTGAAGATGACAAGATCATCATTTGGAGTGATGAGGATTCGGTAGAGAATGTCTACTCAATTAAGTTTAACCAACAGCAATTTACTCGACAAATCGAAATTGCTAAACAAGAGTTAGAACGTTTCCATCAAAAGGTAGAGATCTGGGCGCGAGAAAACTACAAGATTAATCCAGTCGAATTTACTAAAGGTATAAGAAACTATTTGCTTCTTACTAAATAACGAATTGAACTTGGCCTTAGTCTACTTCGTGGGCAATAACAAATCGGCACTTCCTGCTCTGGGTAGTACAGGAGCTTGATTTCGATTATCGATACCAGGCTCTACAGATTGAGAAGCTGACTGTGACTGATCTTGAGGATTGTATATAGCTAAAAGAGCATTAATAATCTCATTTCTGCGATCGCGAGATAAATTAGCAATGACTTCACGGTCTTGCTCCAAGGGATTGGTGATTAAGTTTCTGTGACCAGGATAGCGATCTGCTTTCATCGGTTCATTAACACCAAAGTAGTCGGCAAAAGTAAGTTGCCAATCAAAGCGGTACCTACTAGGACGGCTTTTAACATACTCGTGATAGCGTAAAAAACGCAACATCAGTGTGTTTTCTTGAGCTACTTCACCTGATCGCTGAGATTGATACTGGTTTTCTAGGGGTAAAAAGTCCAAACTTTTATATAGCTGTTGAGCTGCTGCTTCAGGACGAATACTTTGTCCCAAGGCAGGGGAAAACTGAAAGGCAATTCCCAGATTGGCTGCTACTGCCAATATCCAACCCAAGCTAAAAGCTACTACGACTTTCTTGATTCTAGCGATCATCATAAGATACTACAAAAACTCACATACTAAGGTTAACCGATAAGGAAGAGATACCGCACTAGACAGGAGATCCTTAGTGTAACTAAACTAATTTTTCTCTGGGCAATAGGCGAATGGTAGATAAGTACTAATACAACAATCTAAAGTTGCAGTTTCAAGTTTTCAAACTTTAGCTCTCAGCCTTGATGTTTGGACTGGCTTGTGTTTCTCCCTACTACTCATCACCTAAAGCCTAAACTGGCATAATCAAAATAATCCTGACTAAGCTAGTCAATTTTAATCGCCAATGATTTCTGGTTGAGTCAGCTCATCAGACATCTCAATAATTGCTCTGACAGGGGGCTTCATCAGAGGGTCATCATAAGCATCAACCTCTTCAAAGCGTCTTCTTTTCGCTCTATTAGCTACCTGGACTGTAATACGATAGCGATTGGAAGCTGCATTCATGAGTTCGTCAGCGCGATGCATGATCTCTGAAGAATCAAAACTACTTTTTCTTTGCATTAAATCTCTTTATCCCTACAGAAGTTGGTTTTAGCAATAGTTGCTAAAGATATAGCTACTTATATTCTAGCTTGTATTTTGGATCGATCGTTAAGGTGAAAATTGTGTTGCTAAGCATCAATTACTAGCTTAGTGGATTAATATATTAAGAAAAGTTAAGAAAACTGTTTAGAAAATCTATTTAGTTCAGCCATGCAAGCAGCCATTCCCAACGCTTCTTTTCCTGAAATTACCAAAGTTATCGGACCTAGTTTGACAGAGCTGGAAAACAACACTAATCAACCACTAAGAGTTATTGCTATTGGTGATAGCGTGGTTTATGGCTACGGGGATTACCAGGGAGGTGGCTGGGTAGAGAGATTACGTCGGCAATGGATGAATCCCTCTTGCAATGAAAGGGTCTTGTATAACTTAGGGGTGAGAGGCGATCGCGCCCAAGATGTAGCTCGCCGTTTGGAGTTGGAGTTTAGCCGTCGCGGAGAGTTACGCAATAAAGTTCCTGATGCGATTATCCTTTCTGTAGGAACTAATGATACTCCTCGCTTGGGTAAAGCTGATGGCAGGTTGTTTAGTGAATTTAGCGAGTTTGTGAATCAAATCGAAAATTTATTAGATATTGCGAGTTCTTTAGCTCCTGTATTTTTCGTGGGAATGACTCCTGTTGATGAAAGCAAAATGCCTTTTTTGGATTGTCTCTATTACAACCAGCTAGATCAATATCGTTATAAAGAAGCAACCCTCAAGGCTTGTCAGGAGCGTGATATTCCCTATTTAGATCTCTTTGATCTTTGGCTTGCCAGAGGAGAAACTTGGCTAGCACAGCAGTATGGTGTTGATGGGCTACATCCTAATGTGAAGGGTTATGAGAATTTACTCCAAGATATTCAATCTTGGCAAGCTCTCAAGTAGATAAAGCACTATACTTTAACTGGAAAAAATCTATATTCTCAAGAGTAAAGCGTGAATACCATTCCTCCTGTCGATTTAACCAGACAACATCAGACTGTTAGTCAAGAAGTGGAAGCCAGGGTTTTGGAGGTTTTACGCTCTGGGAGATATGTTGGTGGTGCTGCGGTTGTAGACTTTGAGACTGAGTTTGCTAATTACATCGGTACAGACAAGAGTATAGGTTGTAACTCTGGTACCGATGCCTTGTATATGGCATTACGCGCTTTGGGGATTGGAGAAGGGGATGAGGTAATTACAACTCCTTTTACTTTTATCGCTACTTCTGAGGTGATCGTAAGAGTAGGAGCAAAGCCTGTATTTATCGATATTGATCACACTACTTTTAATTTCGATCTTGATTTGCTTGCTGCTGCGGTTACCCCTCAGACTAAAGCAATAGTTGCGGTTCATTTGTTTGGTCGTCCCTTGAATATGACTAAATTAATGGCGATCGCAAAAAAACATAATCTCTCTGTGATAGAAGACTGCGCTCAGGCAACAGGGGCATCTTGGCAAGGAAACAAAGTTGGTAGCATCGGCGATGCGGGGTGTTTTAGTTTTTTCCCAACTAAGAATCTTGGTGGATGTGGAGATGGTGGGGCTTTAACTACTAATAGTTCTGAAATTGCCCAGCAAACAGTTTTGCTTAGAGAACATGGTCTGGTTAGAGATACGGGAAAAGTTACCTACCGTCATGAAATCACTGGTTTAAATAGTCGTCTCGATAGCTTACAAGCAGTTATTTTAAGTACTAAGCTCAAACACTTAGATCGTTGGAATGAACAAAGAGCGATCGCAGCTAAGAATTATCTCGAACTACTGCAACCTCTTAGTCAAATACAGCCGCCTAGTGCGCCCGATGATGGAATTGCGACTTGGAACCAATTTACGATTTATATTCCTAATCAAGAGAATGGGGAATCAACCACTAGAGATCTGGTTCGCGAAAAGCTCAGAGAAAAGGGAGTGATTAGTATGGTTTACTACCCTCTACCGCTACACTTGCAACCTGTATATTCCGAGTTGGGCTATCAACCTGGTTCTTTACCCGTAGTGGAGCAAGCAGCTCAAGAAGTTTTGTCTTTGCCAATGTTCCCCGGAATTACCCTCGAAGAACAGCAACAAGTTGTGTTTGCGTTGAAAGATTGTCTGTAGCTTGGATTCCCAACAATGGTAAATTAGAAAGGCTGTTTTTTACCCTTTGTGCGATCGCTATGAGCAAACAATATCGTATTACCCTGCTGCCTGGAGATGGCATTGGCCCTGAGATTACTGCGGTAGCAGTAGACGTGCTGAATGAAGTAGGGAAAAAATGCGGTTTGGTGTTTCAGTTTAGTAATGCTCTGGTCGGCGGATCGGCAATTGATGAAACAGGTAGTCCTTTACCAGAAGAGACTCTAACTACTTGTCGCGACAGTGATGCGGTTCTGTTGGCTGCGATCGGTGGTTATAAGTGGGATAGTTTACCTAGAGAACAGCGACCTGAAACTGGTTTGCTAGGTTTACGGGCTGGATTAGGACTGTTCGCTAACTTGCGCCCTGCAACTATTTTGCCTCAACTGATTGACGCTTCTTCTCTCAAGCGAGAAATCGTCGAAGGGGTAGACATTATGGTGGTTCGAGAACTCACTGGGGGCATTTATTTTGGTCAGCCCAAAGGTATTTTTCCTACCGAACAAGGGGAAAAGCGTGGCTTCAATACCATGGCATATACCGTCTCTGAGATAGATCGGATTGCCAAAATTGGTTTTGAAACAGCCCAAAAACGCGGTGGCAAGCTTTGCTCAGTTGATAAAGCTAATGTCTTAGATGTTTCTCAGTTATGGCGCGATCGCGTGACTGATCTGGCAAAAGATTATCCCGATGTGGAACTAAGCCATCTTTATGTAGACAATGCAGCAATGCAGTTAGTCCGCGCTCCTAAACAATTCGATACGATTGTTACTGGTAATTTGTTTGGTGATATTCTTTCTGATGCTGCTGCTATGCTGACAGGAAGTATTGGTATGTTACCTTCTGCTAGCCTCAGTGCAGATGGCATAGGCATGTATGAGCCAGTTCATGGTTCTGCTCCTGATATTGCAGGACAGGATAAAGCAAACCCCATTGCTATGGTTTTGAGTGCTGCAATGATGTTGCGCTACGCTTTGGATGAACCAGAAGCAGCTAGCAAAATTGAGGAAGCTGTTAATAAGACTTTAGATGCTGGTTATCGTACTGGAGATATCATGTCTGAGGGAATGAACTTGTTGGGCTGCAAAGCTATGGGTGAAGCTCTTGTCAAATCTCTCTAGGTTGAATTAATTCTCTTGAGCTAGCTGCGGCTATCCAAAGCTTGGGTAATTTTCTTGGCACTGGGGGTATAAATAAAGCTAAGTAACCATTGACATCGGTAATTTAGCAGTTGATAGCCATAACCAAGGGCATGGGCAAGATTCATCGTAAAGATGGCAATTCCACATTGAAGCCAGCGCAAAAGGAAAGAAGGCTTTTGCGTGAGCTTGCCTCGCCAAATTTCTCTGGTAAAGGATTTTTTGTATTGCCAGTTGAGACGTAAGCTTTCGATAAAAGGTATTGCTGCGATCACAGATAATAACCCTTTCAGTGGTAAATCAATTTCGATAAAAGATAAATCCCAAACCAAAATACTGATCAAGATAATTAAAGCGATAAAAGGTAATTTGCCTCTAAGTTGGGACTTTTGTGGGTGTTTCCTAAAAGTTTGATAACGACTTTTCCCATATTTAAAGTATTGCTGAAATAGACCACTCCAAGTTTTACGGGGATAGTACCAAGCTTTGATCTGGGAGCTAATATAGATTGCTTTTGGCTCTAGATTAGTCAGTCGCAAATTCAACTCTGCATCTTCATTTGGGGTACTGCTTGGGTTGTAACCAGAAATATCTGCCAGATATTTACGCCAAAAACATCCGAGAAATACAGTCTCAGCAAAGCCGTTGTAGTCAGGGTTACGATATTTTGCTCCGCCACTACCCAAAAAACTTTTGGATGCTAGAGAGATTCCGGCTTGGACATGATTCGTGGCGACAAAACGTTGTGCTCCCCCCACATTAATTGCCTGAGATTGTTGTAGAGCACGGATACACTGCTCAACATAGTCTGGTGCGTAGTCACAATGAGCATCTGCTCGTAAGAAGATCTCTCCTTTACTCTGTTCTAGAGCCAAATTGAGCGCTGTTGCTTGGATTTTGTAAGGGTTGTGAATTAGCTTGATTCTCCGGTCCTCCAAGCTCAGTTGTTCGACAATGGCTCTCGTATCATCCTGACTACCGCCATCAGCAACCAAGATTTCGACAATATTGTCATAGTCACTAGCCAAAAAAGACCTAAGTACAGAGGCGATATGCTCTGCTTCGTTATAGGTAGGAATCGCGATCGAAATGGAGGGCTTTAGGTATTGGCTGGATACTCTATTCATTATGGAGAGATAACTACTTCGTGGATTGGGGAGAATGATGAAGGTTTAAATAGGATTTGGCTTTTCTATTAGGCTGGATTCGTTTTAAAAAATATAGACTTCGTAAGGGAATCAACAATAGTAAAGATTTAAGGTTGGGATAGGCGATAAAACTTTTGAGTGACCACAACAAAGTTAATTTCAAATTATTGCCTTTGGCGTATCGAGCGACAAAAAAGTTAAGTGCGGCATAAAACTTCCTTTGTTTTATTAATGGTTGCAAAAGAATTACTTCTCGATACTTCTCCTGAATAATTTTTCCTGCGCTAATATACTTCTCTGGTTTACCACTAATCTGGTTATGGGTATTTTCCGCGACAGTATAACGCACTAAACAAGAATTGTCGTGAGCAATTAGAGTTTCTTGGGCAATTCTGATCCAGAGTTCGTAGTCTTGTAGAGCGGGTAAGCTTTCATCAAAACCGCCGACTTCTAATAGAATCGATTTTTTGACGGCAACAGAAGAGGTAGAACCCACCAGATTGCGAGTTAGGATGTCAGGATAAAGCTTGCCTTGAGCTTCTGGCTTGATACTATACAGTATGCGATCGCGATTTTTTTCTGAGACTATTTTTCTTCCCGAATAAACTAGTCCTATCTCTGGATTAGAGTCGAAGATAGCCAGTTGTCGAGCAATTTTTTCAGGCTCCCAAGTATCATCATCATCTAGAAACATGACAATCTCATGGCTAGCATTTTCGATGCCATAATTACGGGCTTTGCAAGCTCCTTGAGGTTGGTTGAAGCGCTTAATGGTAGTGGGAACTTTACTTTTTCTTGTATTTAGGAGGTAGTGTGTGATCGCTAGTGTCGATCCATCATCAATAATAATGATTTCATTTGGCTTGATCGTTTGTCGGCAAGCACTATCGTAAGCAGCCTGTAATTGCCAAAGGCGATTGTGAGTGGGAATGATAACGGAAACTTTCATTGACCTAGATTCTTGTCCTAAGTAATTACATGCCATGACGAAGTTGATAGTATTGCATAATTAGTCTGGGACTAAAATAATTCCTGACTAAATACTTAAATATATTGATTACTAGCCAGTAAATTCGGCGACTCAGATTGAGCAGGAAAAATGTAGAAGCACTCTCTATCTGAAAATGCTCTCGACATCTAATTATCAAGCTAGAGAATTTTTCTGATATGCCCCCCAGGCTCATATGAGCCAAAACTTCTTGCGTAAAAACAAACTTAATTTCTGGGGTAATATATGCTCGATAAATTAAATCATAATCAGCACAAATCCGGTACTCTGTATTAAATTTGCCAAGTTTTTTATAGGTATTTTTGCTCACAAAGGTTGCAGGATGATTGATTGGCATTCCCCAATGAATATTTCTTTCTAAATCGCTAAAACTTTTTGTCAATTTAAAGTTAATTACTTTTTCTGAACTGAAACGAATCATGGCACCTGTAATCATATCTGCGCCACTATCTCTGGCTAATTCTCCTACGACTGCTAAGGCATTTTTGCTATACCAGTCACCACTATTGATAATGCCAATAATTTCACCTTGGGCTAGTTCTATTCCTTTATTCATAGCGTCATAGATTCCTGAATCTGCTTCGCTAATACAGTTAATGACCCGAGGCGCAATCTGATTTTGATAACTAGCAATAATGTCTAATGTGCGATCGCTAGAACCACCATCAATAATGATATATTCCCAATTAGGATAGTCTTGTTCGATGACTGATTCAATGGTTTCAGCAATAGTTTGCTCTCCATTGAAAACAACAGTAATAACTGAAATAAAAGGTAGACTGCTTTGCTTTTCTTGGTACATTGTTTTCCCCGATATTTTGATTCCACACCCAAGGAAAATGGTCTACCAAGTGTAGGGCATTAATTTTTAAACCGCTACCGCAATTTGGCTAAATACTTGTTGGCTACTTGAAGTGACGAGAATCACATGTGTGTTGTGCGCCAAATCCCACTTACTTTCTGAAAAAAGATCCATACTAGAACAGTAGAGATAGAGCTACATAACAGGTATTTGTTGATCTGCCTCCAGTGTCATGGCTGGGGGCTTTTTCATTTGTCAAAATAGTTTATTGAGATTTGGAAATTTGGAAAAGACTTAAGACTAAAGCAAATATTTTTGGGGATTGCCAAGCAATTGTGTAAAAATGTAAAGCGTGATTATTACCAACCCCGCTACTTTAGAGAAAAAAGCGAGAGCGATCGCTTTAGGTAACTTTGATGGCATCCATCAAGGTCATCAGGTAGTTCTACAGCCAGTTTTAGCAAATGTTTCGGCTAACTTGTCTAGGGCCGTAGTAAGCTTCGATCCTCACCCCAGACAGTTTTTCAGTCAGCAACCTTTAGCTTTACTCACTCCCCGGCTAGAAAAAGCTAGTCTCCTCTCAGATCTGGGTTTTGACGAGCTAATCTTAATCCCTTTTGATAAAGCCCTCGCGAATCTTCGTCCTCGGGATTTTGTGAGAGATATCTTGATTTCTCAGCTTCAAGCCCAAGTCGTTAGTGTTGGTGCAGATTTTCGTTTTGGTAAAGCCAGAACTGGTACGGCACAGAAGCTAAAAGAGATTGCTAACCAAGATGGTATTGCTGTAGAGATTAACTCCCTGCATAAATATCGCGATCGCGAAGGAAATTTAGTTCGAGTTAGTAGTTCGCTGGTTCGCCAAGCACTTTCTCAAGGGGAAGTGATTCAAGCTAATACTATGCTTGGTCGTTCCTATTGTCTCAAAGGGAAAGTCGTTACAGGTAAACAAATTGGCAGAACGATTGGCTTTCCCACTGCGAATCTAGAAGTACCAACAAATAAGTTTTTACCTCGTTTTGGTGTTTACGCAGTTAAAGTTCAATATCAGCAGCAGACGATTCTCGGGGTAATGAATATTGGTTGTCGTCCAACGGTAGCAGGCGAATCACCTACTATTGAAGTGCATTTATTAGATTGGTCTGGAGATTTGTACGACCGAGAGCTTACCGTCTGCTTAGAAGCGTTTTTACGCCCCGAACAAAAGTTTGATTCTCTAGATAATCTCAAAGCGCAGATTAGTTTCGACTGCCAGCAAGCCAGACAGTTAGTGGTTGGTAGTTGTTAGTTAGTTTTTATTAGCCCCTGTGGTCTATGCCCTACTGTAGTTAACATTTTGTTGCACGGGTTAACTTTCGATCGCGGGAAAAATATAGAATTCAGTTTTAATAGCGAATACATTTTTGAATATAAACGTATATTTATGGCTTATTACTGGTTTAAGGCTTTTCACCTCATTGGAGTAGTTGTCTGGTTTGCAGGGTTATTTTATTTGGTACGTCTTTTTGTCTATCACGCAGAGGCAAATCAGGAGCCAGAACCTGCACAAGGTATTTTGAAAAAACAGTACGAAATCATGGAGAAAAGGCTCTACAGCATTATTACTACTCCAGGGATGATCGTGACTGTGGTTTGTGCGATCGGTTTAATTTCCACCGAGCCTGAAATCCTCAAGTCTAGTTGGCTGCACATCAAGTTAGCAATTGTTTTTCTATTAGTTGGCTATCACCATTTTTGCAAAAGCATCATGAAGAAGCTAGCAGCAGGCACTTGCAACTGGACTGGACAACAGTTCCGCGCTCTTAATGAAGTTCCTACTGTAATGTTGGTCTTGATTGTTCTTTTGGCTGTCTTCAAAAACAGCTTGCCTCTAGACATTACTACTTGGGTAGTCTTTGGTTTGGTTGTGGCAATGGTGGCTAGTATTCAGCTATATGCCAAGAAACGTCGTTTAGATAAAGAAAAACTTGCTCAAGCAGAATTAGCAACTTCAGCTAAATAGATAGTTAGCGTAAAATTTCATCTGATTTAAATTTGCGATCGCTTTCTCTTGATGTGAGGCGATCGTTTTTTATTAGAACTCAGAGATCACTTATCTTGTCTAGTGCGTTAGTGAAATGTAACGCACAAACATGAATCATCTAAATGTTAAGTATGTCTTCTTGGGTAATAGTAATCATCATGTCTCGCCTGACGTCTGCAAGTTGACTCAGCCTCATTGCTTGGTTTTCTATAGTCTGTTCGAACAGATTTCTAGCTAGTCTACCATTACCAAAATTATGATCTCGATTCTGATAAAGCTCCTTAAACTTCGCAATTAAAGCTTCTCTTGCTAAGGTATCTAATTGAAAATGATTAGAGTCGCAAATACTGATAAAGATAGATAATAATTCTTCCGGTTGATAATCTTCAAAAGTTAAGTATTTTTTGAAACGGGATTCTAAACCAGGATTAGATGTAATGAAGCGCGACATCTGTTCTGGATAGCCAGCAACAATCACTACAAGGCGATCGCGGTAATCTTCCATTCTTTTCAATAGAGTATCTATTGCTTCTTGACCAAAATCTTTTGCGGCATCTTCTGGTTTAAGAGTATAAGCTTCATCAATAAAAAGTACCCCATCCAAGGCTGATTCAATTAATTTGTCAGTCTTAGGTGCAGTTTGCCCAATGTATTCTGCAACCATTCCAGAGCGGTCAGTTTCTATGCAGTGTCCTTTTTGGAGGAGTCCTAGCTCTTTGTAGATTTTTCCAATTAGACGAGCAACAGTAGTTTTTCCTGTGCCTGGAGAACCACAAAAAACTAAGTGAAGCGACATAGAAACCTTAGGCAAACCAAGTTCTACTCGCTTTTGCTGTATTTGCAAAAAGTTGGTTAGTTTGTTAACTTCTGACTTCAATTGTTTCAGTCCGATTAAGCCATTCAGTTGCTCGATGGCTGTTTGTTTTTGGTTAATACTGGGCTTGTGGTTGTTGTTGATTTTGTTTTTCAGCTCTTCTAGCTCTTGCTCGATCTCCCAGGAAGCCCACTTTAAATCGGAATAATAATTCATAGAAGCAGCCTTTAATTGTAGATTTTCCTCGATTCTAGATAAAGGAATAGTCTTTGGCTGCGATCGCGATCGCAAATTAAACACAAAAAAAGTGGGCATTGCCCACCATGAATAACAAGTATTCAATTGCTAGTTAACTTGCTGTAAGTATCAGATTTATCGAATATCAGCAATTAATCACCAATAGGGATCTAAGACTCTTCTGAAGGCGTTTGCTTCATAAAAGAAGGAGACAAGAACGCAACCACCGCTCCAAGCATGAAGCCGATCACATTACGGAATAGAGGCAATACTTCAGGAGTACGAGTTACAACAGGACCGATGCCGAAAGCGAGGAATAAGATACCCCAGAGAGGAGACATAATCAAAGCCCACTGCCAAGCAAATACTTGATCGTCTTTACGGGGGATAGCTGCCGCACCAAAAATTACACCACCCACAATCGAACTAACCAAAGTTAAAATCCACTGTTCTCTGGGCAAACCAGGAACCACGTTGCAACCTCCATCTTGAGTCAAGCAGTCTTCAACTACTCTTAAAGCATCAACGATCGCATTGTTCTCGCCATTTTCTCGCACATAGTACATGTTGCCAAAACGAGTTTGTAGTTCAATCCAAAAAGTCCGAGGCATCAACTCATAAACTTCATCACCGATGCTGAATGCGAGAATATTGCCACCTCTACCATCAGCAACCAGCAAAATACTCTTATCATCCAAATTCCAATACTTGATTACTGCTCTGCCAGGAGTACGATCATACTGGGTCAAGACTCTAAGTTTCCAGCCAGTATCAGCTTCAAATTCCTCTAAGTCTTTTACTAGAGAAGTTTCTTGGCGATTAGGTAAAAAATTTGCCAAGTCGACTACGGGAGTTTCTTCGTTGGGTAACAGTTCTGGATTGTTAACTGCTAGAGCCGTGGGGCTAAACCAGGTAACACAGATGAGTAAACAAGTACCTAAAGCAAGCAAGAAGCGTTGCGCAAGACTCTTTTGCATAATGGATTTAACTACTAATGGATTCTAATAATTATTACGACAATTTTATTTTTGTTACAATCGTTAACTTTATTTTAAGGTTATCTCCCACTTTAAATCCAGGGTAATTAGGATTTATCCTGTAATTTTTTGGATTCTGTTTGTTTCCAGGTTTGCCACGCAGCCCTGAAACCAATAGCAAAACGACGAGTATTTACCTGGGCTTGTTGGACTTGTTCTTTCGTATTGACGATCGCTTTATCCACTTGTTTGACAATGCCTGTGGCACTTTCTACTCCGCGGTCTAGTTCTTCAGTTAATTGATTGATCTCTTGTCCTGTGAGACGAATCGCATCTAGAGTCGGAGGGAACTCTCGATTTAGTGTGTCAAAGAGCTTTTCAGCGCTGCGGGCAGCACGAGCAACCTCTTGGAGTGCAGGGATTGTTACGAGCAATACTGCGGTTAAACTTATTGCCACCAAAAACAGAGAAATTCCTAACCAAAAAAGTGGATCGATCATGGAACTAAAAGTACTAACTTAACCAATGCTCAAGCGTGATTATTTTGAGCACTCTTACAAAACATCTGTGACCTGAGAACAAACACCTTAGAACATAGGGAGTTAATTTTTTATTAATTAAGGGCTATGAGCTAACGATACTCTCATTAAACTTGAGTCAGCCTACAAACACAAATAAAGCTTTTTTGGGTGTTTACAATGTCTTCTATCATTCGCATACTGACTCCTCATGTCAAAGACTTAGGTGGCTTTGTGGCTCGTCGTAGCTTGCCTCACGATCAGCAAATGATGCTGGGAGCATTTATCTTTTTCGATCATCTGGGAGTTGCAGAGTTCCCCTTGGGTAAGGGAGTAGACGTACGCCCCCATCCTCATATTAATTTGGCAACTGTCACTTACTTGTTTGAAGGTTCGTTGATGCACCGCGATAGTCTGGGTTCGTCCCAGGAAATTAATCCTGGCGCGGTTAATTGGATGAATGCGGGCAAAGGAATAGTTCACTCAGAAAGAAGTCCTGATCGTGACCGGGCTAATGTTAGTAGGCTACATGCAATTCAAACTTGGGTAGCTCTCCCTGACAGTGAAGAAGAAAGCGAACCAACTTTTTCTCATTACTCCGCTGAGACCATTCCTCGCTGGCAAAACCAAGGCGTTGAGATTAGTCTGATTGTGGGGAAATTAGGCGATCGCAAATCCCCTGTCAACACCAAATCCGAGATTCTCTATCTATCGCTCAATTTTTCTAACAAAGGTGGTAGTTTTACTTTAAATGCTGAGCAGCCAGAAAGAGCCATATACAGTGTCACTGAAGGGATTAGGATTGATGGTGAAGTCTTACCTCAACATCGTCTAGCAGTTCTTGAACCAGGTAGAACCGTAGTCTTCTCTGCTAGTGGTACTGCACGGGTCATGATAATTGGAGGAGAACCTGTCGGTAAACGTTACAAGTGGTGGAATTTTGTTTCTAGTAGCCAGGAACGTATTGAGCGGGCAAAGGAAGACTGGCGTTCTGGCAAATTTGCATTAGTTCCAGAGGAAAGTGAATTTATTCCCCTACCTGAAGTATCTGAATAAGTAATTCAGTCTCTATTGAGGTTGCTAACAATTAACAACAAAACGGTGTTCTTTGTTACTAAAAATGCGATGATAGAAATCTATGCCAATGTGGCGATCGCTGCAAGGAGAGGCAACCCCTTTCCCCTGAAGTAGCAGCTTTACTACTTGCTTGAGGTGGAATACCTGCGATCGCAAATATCAGGAACACGCTAGAATAATTTCTGGCTGTTGCCATCCGCAATCATACAAAAATACTCATCGAATACATCCTATAGGGAAAAATGGTACAAACTCCTGTTTCTCCAGAAAAAAAAGCTAAAAGACCATCCAAATTAGAAGGGATAAAAGAACGCAGTAATTTTCTGCGTGAACCTGTAGCTACTGAACTTTTACAAGATACAACTCACTTCACAGAAGAAGCGATTCAAATTCTTAAATTTCACGGTTCTTATCAACAAGATAATCGCGACAATCGCGTCAAAGGCCAAGAAAAAGACTACAGTATGATGCTGCGGACTCGTTCTCCTGGAGGTTTTATCCCTTCCCAGCTCTACATTGCGATGGATAAGCTTTCGGAGGAATATGGAAATCAAACCCTGAGAGTTACGACCAGACAGGGATTACAGCTTCATGGCATTCTTAAAAAGAATCTTAAAGAAACTATTGCCACAATAGTTAATAACATGGGTTCTACCCTTGGTGCTTGTGGTGATCTAAACCGTAACGTAATGGCTCCTCCTGCACCCTACAAAGATAAGCCAGAATATCGCCTAGCATGGGAATACGCGGATAAAGTAGCCGACCTATTGACTCCACAAACTGGAGCATATTACGAAATTTGGCTCGATGGCGAAAAAGTAATCTCGGCTGAAGAAGCCCCTGAAGTCAAAGCAGCTCGTAACCGTAACGGTAATGGAACTGTGGTTCACGATAGTGTGGAGCCAATTTATGGTACCCACTACATGCCACGTAAGTTCAAGATGTCTGTCACTGTACCCGGGGATAACTCCATTGATATTTATACTCACGATCTTAGTTTGGTCGTTATCGTTGATAAAGATGGTGAACTAAAAGGTTTTAACGTATTAGCTGGTGGTGGACTAGGACGCACCCATAACAAAGAAACTACATTTGCGCGTAAAGCTGATGAAATCGGTTATGTCGCTAAAGATGATGTTTATGACTTGATCAAAGCAGTTGTGGCAACCCAAAGAGATTACGGTGATCGCGTCAATCGTCGTCATGCTCGCATGAAATATCTCATTAATGATTGGGGCGTAGATAAATTTAAAGCTGAAGTTGAAAAATACTTTGGTAAGAAAATTGCTAAGTATCGCAAAATTCCCAAGTGGCAATACAAAGACTTCTTGGGCTGGCACGAACAAGGTGATGGCAAACTATTCTTTGGTCTATCGATTGAAAATGGACGGATCAAGGATGACGGTGATTTCCAACTAAAAACTGCTCTCAGAAAGATTGTGACTCAGTTTGATGTGCCAATGCGTCTAACTGGTAACCACGATGCAATTCTCTATGAGATCGATCCTAAGGATAAAGCAACGATTCATAGCATCCTCGTTGAACACGGTGTAGAGACTAATCCCGAAGCGATTGATCGCTTTACTCGCTATTCGATGGCTTGTCCTGCGCTACCTACTTGTGGACTGGCTGTTACAGAATCAGAAAGAGCATTACCAGGAATAAGCGATCGCATTCGTCAATTATTGATTAAACTAGGAATGCCAGACGAATATTTCGTGATTCGGATGACTGGTTGTCCTAATGGGTGTGCCCGCCCTTATATGGCAGAATTAGGTTTTGTTGGTTCTGCTCCTGGTAAATACCAAATATGGCTAGGAGGAACTCCCGACCAAACTCAATTAGCGCAGCCCTACGAGCAAAAAATGCCCATAGATGAATTAGAAAGCTTTTTTGAGCCGTTGTTTGTCTATTTTAAGCGCGATCGCAAGGCTAAAGAAAGTTTTGGTGTCTTCTGCGATCGAGTAGGTTTTGATGCTCTTCGACAATTTTCCGCAGATTACACATTAGGTAGCTATATGGAAGAAACTACTCCCAAACGTAAATTCCGCAAAAATCAAAAACGTGTCAGCGTTCCTGACGAATTATTCCCTCGCTTGAAAGAAGCAGCCCAGAGTGAAGGTAGACCGATGAATCAGATTATTGCTGAAGCTCTAGATGCTTATTTTGCTAACAAAGGTTAACTCCTAGATTCGGTTGAAATTTTGATTATCCTGCGCTCTCTATAGCGTGGGATTTTTTTATAACTGATGTTTATCGTTATAGTTGATTACTGATTTTCTCTCTAAGAATACTCTGGAAGGTTTCTAAATCAGATCTTTGCGTGAAAGCTCTTTTGGGAATGATTTTGTATTCTTGTTTTCTTCGATCCACTAAGAGAAATATTTTTTTATTCTCGGCAACTTGTCCAAAGTCCGACCACTCTACAATTTCGGTCAAGTTTTCAGAGATGATTTTGATTTTGTGATCGCTTATTACTAACTGTTTTGGTTCTTGCTTAATGTAGTTTTGTTGATAACTACGGTAAGTTTTCCAGCGGTTAATTATCCCTAGTTTGGGGTAAATACTATCAACTGCTAAAAAAATAATTGGAAGCATCGATAAAGCTTCCCAGAGGTAATCGGTGGTTGTTTTTGCTGCTGCTATTTCAATAGCAAAAGGAATCCATGTCGCCACCATAAAATCGTGATACTTAATTCTGATTAGGGAACTGATAGGGAAGCTCCAGAAATAAAGAATAATAATAGGCCGTATGATCAAACTAAACCATTTTGGTTGAAGGACATCTTGTTTGAGTTGTGTTGCTTCTAGAAAATCATTAGCTTTGAGTTGATAGTTATAGCTTTGTTCTTGTGGCATACTGGGCAATCTTATTTTCTGTACTCTGCAATCAATTTTTTAAAAGTATTTATTTCTGTATCATCCTGGAAAACTCGTTTGGAAATACATCGGCGATGGCCAGAATAAAACACTATTTCAAATCCTTGACTGCCTTCATAAAAATCTTTCAAGGCTTGCCACTGCCAAATTAGCTCTGAATTGGTTGCTTTGAAACTAAAGTTTTTTGGAGTAATGGAGATTAAACGATAATCTGATTGGCGATCGCTATTATTCCAAGTCTTAGTTATGTCGCGTTTATTTAGAAGGTAACGACCTCTACTAGGTTGAAAAAACCAGAATAAAAGTATTCCTGTTAGGCTAAGACCCACACCAGTTCCAACAAGCTGACTTCCAAAATCTACATCTTTTATCAGTAGTCCCCAGATGGTTAGCACAATCCCAAATAACAAACAGACTAGAGGAAAGTTTTTGTATGGAGTAGATAACAACGGGATACTTTCCTTGTCTAAGGTTTATTCCCAGGAGGTTCGGCTAGCATCGAGTTCATCTTGAAGAGAAAGGTCATATCGAATTTGCATAATCCTAATTGCTTGATTCTTTAGATATCTATACTAAGGCTGATTTAATTAACCATGATTTTAGATATGCTGAGAGAGCAAATTTCGATTAGGGGTATCTTTTGCGAAGATCCAAAAGAAACATATTTATTAAATCAACAAAAAAAGATAAGCACAAAATTAACGAAAAAATCAGGGCGCAAGAAGTCAGGCTTATAAGTAACGAAGGTGAACAGATTGGAATTGTCCAAATTGCCAAAGCTTTAGAGGCCGCAAAAGAAGAACAATTGGATTTAGTCGAGATCGCCCCGCAGGCATCTCCTGTAGTCTGCAAACTAATTGACTACGGTAAGTACAAGTATCAAATGCAAAAGAAAGAGGCAGAAGCAAAGAAAAATCAGCAAGACAACGCTGTTAAAGAACTTAAGCTTAGATATCGCACTGATATAGGTGACATCAAGACCAAGCTCAAGCAAGCGCGTAAGTTTTTAGCTAACGGCAACAAAGTCAAGTTCTCAATGAGATTTCGTGGTCGAGAAAAGGCTTTTGTGACTAGAGGGAGAGATAAACTAGAACAAGTGGTAGGACAACTCTCAGATATTTCCGATATTTACGAACGCAACTTCGGGAGTAGAAGTCAAATGCACGTTATTTTGACTCCTGAATCGTAAAACACAAAGTTACTCTAAATAGATCTACAAGCTAACTGATTTGCATAATTTCAGTTGGCTTTTTTTTGTTTAACTACCTTCTAAACCTCAGGGATTGACTTCGCTCACTTGCCAAGTGCCATCTGCTTGTAGGCGATACAAATAGCGGTTTTGGGGTTCCCCCCTCAATTCTAAATGGTCTACTTGTTGAGGACTTAGTAGCAACAAACAAAAATTGGCCAAAGGTTCTGTCTCTAGGGGCGGATCGGGGTCAAAAGAGTCTTTTTCATTTCTTGGTTGTTTAGGGTCTGACCAAGCAAACTGGATGCGAGCAGAGTTAGAAAGATTTTGCCACATGATTCTTCTGGTTTTGAGTAGCTCAGGATTTCCGGTTTCGGCAGTTACTATCGTAAACTCTCCTGCCAAGCGAAACTGTTCGCGAGTTTTGGTAAAGTACCAAGCAATTTCTCCCCAAGGTTGATTAAGTAAATGCTGATATTTTTCGCTACGAGTATCGGTAATAAACTGCAGACAGTCATTTCCCGCTAAAAATCCCCGAAAAACTATGGTGCGATTAGTTGGCAATCCTTGATGGTTAACAGTCGCTAGCTGGACGTATCTGCTGTAGGGCTTAGCTCGGTTACGGTGAAGAGCGTGGGCTAGATGCGATCGCCAAGGAGCAAGATTATCGGGCATATTCTCATAAGTAAATGACAGATAATATCCTACACATACATATCCAAAGCGATCTCCAATCAATTTAATTTTTTGTTATGTGAGAAATAAATCAGCAAAAAAGGGCGCAATTACTACGCCCTAAGAGATATAAAATCATACTAAATTAATCATGAATGATTAATTTAACTACTCACTTTTATTTCGACATCCACTCAGTATGGAAAAACTCTCCTCTGGGTTTGTCGATGCGTTCGTAGGTATGCGCACCAAAGTAATCGCGTTGTGCTTGAGTAAGGTTTTGTGGTAGGCGATCGCGTCTGTAGCTATCAAAGTAGTCCAAAGATGCGCTAAAAGCAGGGACAGGAATACCTAGTTGATTAGAAATAGCTAAAACTTCACGCCAAGCCTCTTGCC
>CAZSEZ010000022.1:0-27790 GCA_964606015.1 uncultured bacterium | reverse complement strand
GAGGTTCCAAAATTGTCTAAATTATAGAGCTTTCAGTCGAATCCGTGTCTTTCAAATAAGCTTATTTGGAGTCATTGGGATCGCTAGCTAAATTAGTTGCCAATACTGGGTTGCGATCGCAATTTTTCTGACTACTTGTATCGAACCAATTCAATACGATAACGTTGTTTCTTTGTAATAGAAACTTCCCCAATTTCTAATCTGCCTTTACCGCGGACAGAAACCAAATCTCCTGCTTTAACACCGTGGCTAGCTTGAGTAATATCTTTCCAGTTAACTCTGACATCTCCAGCCGAAATCATATTTGCCATCTTGCTACGAGACATGCCAAAACCAGCTGAAGCCACGGCATCCAAGCGCATCGAAGCTTCAACCGTAGTCATTTCCTTTTTCTTCGGTGGTTGGATTCTTAGCTCGCTAAAGTCGATTTGTTGAGTTCTAACGGCTACAGAACGTACTTGCCTTAAAGATGTTTCCAGGAACTCTACCATCTCAGGAACCACGATCGCCTGTGCGCCTCGCTCTCCCAACACAATAATGTCCCCAACCTTGTCCCGAGTAATGCCCGTACCCAAAATCGAACCCAAAAAATCGCGATGAGTGGCCGTATCAAACAAAAAATTGCCTGCGATACTGAGTGCTGCCAGCTCGATACTAGACTGTTCCAAAGGTATATCAGGACGAGCTAAACCGACTCTGGTTCTCTCTGCTTGGGGATAACCACCCCAATCCAAAAGCTCGATCTCAGTTAAATTTTTCAGAACTTGCTGAACTTCGATTTTTACAGGAGGAGATAAAAAATCAGTACAGACAACTTCCCAGTTTTTGATGGCTTGTTCTGCTTTATCTATAACGCGGGCGACTTCTTCTCGGTTTTCGACTCTTGTGAGTAAATCTTCTCTGGGCAACATGCAAATTGCTTACTGATTAATGGTTTAAGTGGTTAATGTTTAGCCCTGAGTGGGATTAAAGGGCGAATTGCTAATCAAGACTATTGTGCTGATTTTACAAATATCCTTGGAGAGTTTCGGGGTTAAATTTGGCTAATATTCCTGCTGATTTCTGTAATAGAGCTTGGGAACCTTTGACTACAACCAGATATTTACCTTCGTTGAGACGATTGCGATAGGGCAGTGCATCATCATCTCCTGTCGCCAAACCGACGCCGCCGCCGACGAAGAAACTACCCATTGCACCACCGATCGCACCCAAGATTCCCCCAATCACATGGTTCCAGGGTTCTCCTGCCCAATCGAGATTATTTATGCCAGAGACCATATTAAATAGATAGCCTCCCGCGAAACCAAAAGGTACTAGCCAATAGGCCATTGCGATCGCTCTTTTCTTACCTTGCTCCTTGGGATCGCTTAAACCAAACTCATCCGCAGTTTTGTAGCCTCTTCCCAGAATGCTCATTTGTCCCATAGGAACTTTGGATTTTTCCAAAGCAGTATATGCTTCTTCGGCCTTGATACGATCTGGAAGAACAGCGACGATGTAACTCATTGATAAAGGGATTTCTCTTAATTATTTTTACTACTTTGTCTTTAGATTATCAGGATTTAATGTCGTTATCTTTATCAAGTTAACTATCTTCGCGATCGCTTTAACAATGAATTTTTGATCCTTAAATCTTCTAGCTTTTTATCCCAACAACGAATAAAAATCACCGATAATTAATATACAAGTACTACTTTATTGCGATTAGATCATAGTTCATATGTCCTTTGTTGGTTTACACATCCACAGCGATTACAGCCTATTAGATGGTGCGTCTCAGATAGATCCTTTGATAGATCGTTGTTTGGAACTAGATATGCCCGCGATCGCACTTACAGATCATGGAGTAATGTACGGCGCGATCGAACTGATCAAAACCTGTAAGAAAAAAGGGATCAAACCCATCATTGGTAACGAAATGTACGTGATCAATGGTGATATCGACTACGAAAAAACCAGAAAGAAATTTAAAAAATACCATCAAGTCGTTTTAGCTAAAGATACCCAAGGCTATAAAAACCTGGTTAAGCTGACTACAATTTCCCATTTGCAGGGCTATCAAGGGAAAGGGATTTTTGCCCGTCCCTGTATCAACAAAGAACTACTAGAGGAATATCACGAAGGCTTAATTGTTACTAGTGCTTGCTTGGGTGGCGAAGTTCCCCAAAGAATTTTGCAGGGCAATCTCGAAGAAGCTTACAGAGTTGCCAAGTGGTATCAGCATTTATTTGGTGATGACTATTATCTAGAAATCCAAGACCATGGTTCCCAAGAAGATCGGGTAGTCAATATCGAGCTGGTAGAAATTGCCCGAGAACTAGGCATTAAAATTGTTGCTACCAACGATTCTCATTTTATTTCTTGTTATGACGTCGAATCTCACGATGCCTTGCTTTGCATCCTCACAGGAAAGCGCATCACCGACGAAAAACGTCTACGCTACAGCGGAACAGAGTATCTCAAATCGGCAGAGGAGATGAAACTACTCTTTCGCGATCATCTAGATAGTGATGTTGTAGAAGAAGCCCTAGCAAATACCCTCGAAGTAGCCGACAAAATCTCTGAATACAGTATTTTAGGTGAGCCTCGCATCCCTGACTACCCAGTGCCAGAAGGCTTTACTCCTGATACCTATGTGGAAGAAATCACTTGGCAAGGTCTGATTAAGAGACTTAAAATCCGCGATCGCTCTGAAATTCCCGAAGAGTATCAAAAAAGAATTTTCACTGAGCTAGAAGTTATCCACACCAAAGGCTTTTCGACTTATTTCTTAGTTGTTTGGGACTATATCAAACACGCCAGAGATAAAGGTATCCCTGTGGGGCCTGGTAGGGGGTCGGCCGCAGGATCTTTAGTTGCTTATGCCCTAAAGATTACCAACATTGATCCCGTACATCATGGGTTACTCTTTGAGCGATTTTTAAACCCAGAAAGAAAATCGATGCCTGATGTTGATACCGACTTTTGTATTGAACGTCGAGACGAAATGATCGAATATGTCACCGAGAAATATGGCGAAAGCAATGTCGCTCAGATTATTACCTTTAACCGTCTCACCTCTAAGTCTGTATTAAAAGATGTTGGTCGGGTATTGGGCGTTAGTTATGGGGATGCCGATAGACTAGCAAAACTGATTCCTGTCACTCGTGGTAAGCCAGCCAAACTAAAGGAAATGATCTCAGAAAGTAGCCCCGATCCTGAGTTCAAAAAATCTTATGACAGTGAGATCGTTAAAACTTTTAACGAATATAAAGAGGAAGTCGGCACAATTAGTGTCAAGCATTGGATCGATATGGCAATGCGGATCGAAGGCACCAATAAAACCTTTGGGGTTCATGCAGCAGGAGTGGTTATATCTTCCCAACCTTTAGATGATTTTGTTCCACTTCAAAAGAATAATGACGGGGCAGTAATTACTCAATATTTTATGGAAGATATTGAGGCAATGGGTCTATTGAAAATGGACTTTTTGGGCTTAAAAAACCTCACCACAATCCAGAATGCAGCAGAACTAATCAAAAAGTATCATCCCGATCAAGTCGATCTAGATCTAGATCAGTTACCTCTAGATTCCATTAAGGCTTTTGATATTTTAGATAAAGGAACCAGCAAAAAATTACCTCCTGATGTCACAGAAGCTCAAGGATTACTAGGCAAGGGAGATCTTGAAGGAGTATTTCAACTAGAATCCGACGGGATGCGCCAGATTGTAAAAGATCTCAGACCATCAGGGATTGAGGATATTTCTTCTATCTTGGCTCTCTATCGTCCAGGGCCTTTAGATGCGGGACTAATTCCCAAATTTATTGATCGCAAGCACGGTCGCGAAGAAGTTAGATACCAACACCCAATTTTAGAACCAATCCTCAAAGAGACTTATGGCGTAATAGTCTATCAAGAGCAAATTATGAAGATTGCTCAAGAAATGGCTGGCTATTCTTTAGGAGAAGCAGATCTTCTTCGGAGATGCATGGGGAAAAAGAAAATTAAGGAGATGGAAAAGCATCGTGAAAAGTTCATTGTTGGCTCCGCAGAAAATGGCGTAACCCAAAAGATAGCTAACGATCTTTTTGATGAGATGGTTTTATTTGCTGAGTATTGTCTCAGTTACGATACTGAAGTTTTAACTGTGGAATATGGTGCATTACCTATTGGGAAAATAGTCGAAGAAAAAATAGATTGTCTTGTTTATGTCCGTAGTCCCGAAGGTTTTATTTACCACGAGCCAATAGCTCAGTGGCATAACAGAGGAGAGCAAGAAGTTTTTGAATATACTCTCGAAAATGGATCAACCATTAAAGCCACCAAAGATCATAAGTTTATGATTGCTGATGGTCAGATGTTACCTATTGATGAAATCTTTGAGCAAAACCTCGATTTATTCATTGATAAAATTAGTAGCATGAGCCAGAGAGATAAAGATATCCCGCTACATAAACCAGAACTGGAAAAAATAATCATAGATTGGGGCAATAAAGTACTTAGCTCACAAGAGCTTAAAGTCTGGGCAGAACTAAATTATTTTCCTCTACATATCGAATATTTACCAGATGATAAAGAATGGACGCAATCGGCAGCACATTATATTTTAAATGAGTTTGAGTTGGCTAAATCTGATTATTTTAGACCAGAAAACTATAAAGCTGCCCTGAATTTTCTCAATTGCACAGAAGACAACTACAAACAGACAAAGCAAGCTTTTTTTGATCGGTGTTTTGGGTTTTGAATGATAATGCTTAACAAAGAAAATAATTATGTCGAATGGGTTTTGCTGATGGTAAATCTGGAAGATACCCAAGAACATATTGCTAACTTAATCGATGAATTACACGATCGCGGTTACATAGATGAGGTTGATTTCAAAATTCAAATCGCCCATATCTACGGTCATCTCAACAGGATCTACTATAGTCGCAACCACATAGGCGAAATCAGTAGCGAGCAGTGGCAACAGTATTCTAGATTTCCCACAGATATAGAACCAATCTAAAGTTAATGCGATCGCTTGAATAAAAAAATAGTTATTATGCTTATTTCTGATTATGCAGATCTTAAAAGGAGGCCCCTTTTTCACTATTACTTATTTCTATTTATCATTTGTTTACTGAGCTTTCAAAGTAGTACCAGCCTTGCTCAAACAAATAATGAACAATATGATGACGAGCTTGTGATCACTCCTATTGAGAAGTATTGTTCGACGGTCAGACCCATCGCAACTTACTCTCTAAAAAATGGTGAACTTGATGGGGTTTTATTTGCTACAGTTTGTCGTGATGGAGGACGTTTGCCTAACCCTCTAGTAGATTACGTTAAATACAAGTTTATAGATACGAGCGGTTCAAGTTCTGAAAGATGTTTTGGAATAGTTGATACTGATGTTCCTTCAGGGATTAGATATAGCTGGGAATATTTAGGTGCAGTTCCAGGATATTCATGTAGTAAAACTAATCAAACAATTCATCGGCTTTATCCCAAAGGCTATTAATGCGATCGCTTGTATTCACATAAAAAAAGCGGGTACAACCCGCTAGTACAAAATATTTTCAATCTAATCCAAATTGCTCACTTGTCAGTCATTATTTAGTCACGACTATTGATAGCAATCAGAAGACGAAGGATAAACACAAATAGATTGATGTAGGTTAGATACATTGAAAGTGCAGCAGGTAGATATTGCTCGTCGTTGTAGCTACGAGGCAAGACATAAAAATCTACGACAGCCGAGCCAACGAAAAGTAAAACACCTAAACCAGAAATCGCAATTTCTAACCAGGAAGGAGTGTAAACTCCAAAAACAGAAAATAATAGTTGTCCGATAAGAACTACTAGTAGCGCAGTAATCCCGATGCGAACTGTTTGAGCGAGAGCAAAACCATCTTCTTCGCTGAGGTTAGAGCCGATGTTGCGTCCAACGATGAAGGTTGCACCACAACCCAAAGCTGCGATTCCGACACCTTGAATACCAACACCAGAAGTGCTGAGAGCGATAAAGACAATTCCACTGAGAGTATATCCAGAAAGGAGACTGTAGAGTGCCAGCAAAGGTAGAGCTGTTCCGTTGTTTCCTTTCTCGGCAATTCCCCGAGCCACGAAGAAAAGAACTAATTCTGCGATCATTGCCACCCAAAAAGTAGGCATAAAGAGATCGGGACGAGAATTGATTACTCCTAACCCGCCATAAGTACCTAAGGCAGTTAGGATCAGACCGACACCTAAATAAGGTAGAGCGTTGGCAATTACGTTAGGGCCAACTAGGCCTTTTCCGCTAGCGTCAGAGATCGCTTGTCTAAAATTACTTGTATTACTCATAACTTAGTAACCAAATGATTGGTTTAATCTGTACCTTGAACTTTAACTTTGTTTTTAACGTTATCTAGATCGTAGCGCAAACGATCCCCTAAGCCATAGGGTGATTGCCGAATTCTGTGGCTCTATCTTTCTATGGTAGTACTTATGTAAATAAGTCTAAGGAAAAATAGCCAAAGGTTCCCAATACAGCTTCTTCATCTCCCTGAGTAGCGATCAAAACACCTCGCTCGCTGCCACGGTAAGTATCGGTGTAGTAGCTCATCTTCTGGGTATTAAATTTTATGTAGACTGGTTCGTCTGGGTCTGCTGGCACACCGATCATGGTTGCCCTTGAGTAGCCCAGAGCTTTGAGATAGCTTTGTAAGGCTTGCCAGCCTTGGTTGAAGTTATCGGCGCAGATGCCGAGATTTTCCCATGAAGATTCGGGTAGAACTAACGCGATCGCATCTTTTAATTGCTGTAAGTCTTCTGGACTATCGTTGGAAATCTTGCCACAGCTATAACGGTTCAAGAACTTAACCGCCTCACCCAAAGACCTCGTTGCTTCTATTTCTGCCATCTTAAAAAGTTTTGCATATCATTAATGATTCTGATTTTAGGTGATAGTTGCGACCAAATTTTTATATAATTAAATGCTTAATAAGAATCAATCTTATTCACAGGCGCGATCGCTTGTAGTTGAACTTAATCGCCAAGTTGCACCCAGGCTGCAAAACCCCACTGGCATAAGGCATCAGAATTACTTAATTCAGAACCAAAATGTTAAATCCCAATCTGGATGAAATCCAACTTAGCAAAGAGGAGTATCAAACTTACTCCCGTCACATAATCTTGCCAGAGGTAGGTCTAGAAGGTCAGAAACGTCTCAAAGCAGCAAGCGTCCTTTGTATTGGTACAGGTGGGTTAGGCTCGCCTTTACTTCTGTATTTGGCAGCAGCAGGAATCGGACGCATCGGTATTGTCGATTTTGACGTTGTGGATAATTCCAATCTTCAGCGACAGATTATTCACGGTACTGACTGGGTAGGCAAGCCCAAAATCGAATCAGCCAAAAACCGCATCCACCAGATTAATCCTCATTGTCAGGTAGACCTCTACGAAACGGCTCTGAGTTCTGCCAACGCGCTAGAAATTATTGAACCCTACGATGTCGTAGTTGATGGTACGGATAATTTCCCAACTCGTTATCTAACCAACGATGCTTGTGTTTTGCTCAATAAACCCAACGTCTATGGTTCTATTTTCCGCTTTGAAGGACAAGCAACTGTCTTTAACTACAAGGGAGGCTGGGAACGTCCTGAAGGTTGGGAACAATTATCCAAAGAAGAGCAAAAAGCCCAGCGTAAAAAAGGTAAAGACTGGGTCTATGACAGCCAAGTAGAAGGGCCGAACTATCGCGATCTTTATCCCGATCCCCCACCACCAGGAATGGTACCCTCTTGTGCTGAAGGCGGTGTACTAGGTGTGTTACCAGGTATTATCGGCACGATCCAGGCAACTGAAACTATCAAAATTATTCTTGGTGCTGAAACTACTCTTAGCGGTAGACTGATGCTCTACAATGCTTGGGATATGAAGTTCCGCGAATTAAAACTTCGCCCCAACCCTGAACGTCCTGTAATCAAAGAACTAATCGATTATCAAGAGTTCTGTGGTATCCCTCAAGCGCAGGAAGCAGAGTCCCAGTTAACTGTTCCTGAAATGAGTGTTACCGAGCTTAAAGAACTACTCGATAGCGGTAAAGATGATTTTGTACTTTTAGATGTTCGTAATCCTAACGAATACCAAATTGCGCAAATCCCTGGTTCAGTTTTGATTCCTTTGGGAGAAATTGAAGATGGTTCTGGCGTGACCAAAGTTAAAGAGTTGGTTAATGGTCATCGTTTAATTGCTCATTGCAAACTCGGCGGTCGTTCTGCCAAAGCTCTAGCAATTCTCAAAGATGCTGGAATTGAAGGAACAAATGTTGTTGGTGGTATCAAAGCTTGGAGCGAACAAGTAGATCCTAATGTTCCTCAATATTAGGCATTGAATTAATTGTTGAATCACTATTTTTGGCCTGCGTTATTTGTAACGTGGGCTTTTTATTGGCTAGTTATTCAAATGATCTTTTTGAACCATGACGCATCTATTATCTCGTCCCCGAAATGTTGCGATCGCATCTTTGATTGGTATGCCTATTATTTTTTTGATTGCTGCGTTGTTTCCTCAGCCTTGGTTAATCAAGCTTTTAAGTAGTAGGATTTGTCCTGGTGCAGTTTATTTCCAGCAGACAACAGAACCAGTAGTTGCCTTAACCATAGATGATAGTCCTGATGCTCAAACTACTGAGGCAATCTTGCAAGTACTTGCAAAATACAATGTGCAAGCAACTTTTTTCCCTATAGGCGATCGCATCCAAATCAACCCAGAACTTACTCAAGCTATTGTGAGTGCGGGTCACGAAGTAGGTAATCATCTGACTACAGACGAACCCAGTATTAAGCTGGGTGAAAAGTTCCCTACAGAATTAGCCAAAGCCCATCAAACACTATCTGAGTATGCACCAGTAAAATGGCTACGTCCTGGGAGCGGTTTTTGTAATTCTAGAATGGTGGAAACTGCAAAAACTTATGACTATCAAATCGCTTTAGGTTCGGTTTGGCCTTATGATACCCACCTGATTTCTAGGAGATTTGCTAATTGGTTTATCTTGACTAATACCAAGCCCGGTTCAATTATTGTCTTGCATGATGGAGGAACTAGAGGTCTTAATACGGCCAAGACTCTGGAAACAGTTATTCCCCAGCTACAAGCAAAAGGCTATCATTTTGTCACTTTATCTGAGCTAGTACCAGATGAATAAATTGGTGAATAAATTTTAGTTGCGATTTAAATTAGCCAATAGCGATCGCGCTAAGATATTCTTCTCTACAATGTGCCTACTGAGGGTTAGGAGCCTGAGCTATGAATGATCTTCTCTACGATGAAATTCCCGCTTTAGATTTGGATGACTTTACCCTTGGAGACCACAAAGTTAAGCAAAAGTTTGTCCAAGATTTAGGTACAGCTTTCAACCAAATTGGTTTTGTCGCAATCAAAAATCATGGTTTAACCGATGAGCTAACTACCGACTTGTACCAGGCAGTAGCCGAATTTTTTGCCTTACCAGAAGCTACCAAACTAAACTACGAAATAAGCAACCTTGGTGGACAGAGAGGTTATACCGCCAAAGGCAAGGAACATGCTAAAGGCAGAGATATTGGCGATCTTAAAGAGTTTTACCATGTAGGACAAGAATTAGCGCAGAGCGATCGCCTCAGACTCAACTATCCTGCTAATATTTTCCCCACAGAAGTTCCTCAGTTTGCCGGAACTACTTTAGAAGCTTTTAGAACTCTAGAACTAGCAGGGAGAAATCTTTTAAGAGCGATCGCTTTATATCTAGAGCTAGATGAGTTTTATTTTGACGAACTGGTCACAGGGGGAAATAGTATTCTCCGAGCAATCCACTATTTTCCGCTTACTAATGCTCAAGACATATCTGAAGGGGCAGTTAGGGCCGCAGCTCATGGTGATATTAATTTGATCACACTTTTGATGGGGGCAAGTGCTGAGGGATTACAAATTCTCCGACGTGATAAGCAGTGGATACCTGTAACGGCTTTACCAGACCAGATTGTCGTCAATGTGGGGGACATGCTAGAGCGACTAACTAATAAGAAACTAAAATCTACGGTGCATCGGGTGGTTAATCCCCCACAAGAGTTATTAGCTACTCCTCGTTATTCGATTCCTTTTTTTATGCACCCAATTTCTGAAATGGATCTAACTTGTTTGTCTTCTTGTATCAGCGAACATTATCCGAAGCAGTTTACTGACATTACCGCAGGAAAATTTTTACAACAACGCCTCCGAGAGATTGGTCTGATTGTTTAGGGAACTATAGTTGTGTTGGTAACAAGTCACAGATTGCATGTCACAAGAGAGAGCTTATTGGTTAGCTTGGTCTCAAATTAAAGGGATCGGCGCAACATTACTTCCCAGAATTCAGCAGCATTTCGGTTCTTTGGAACAAGCCTGGGGAGCCTCTGCACAAGAGTTGGCTGAGGTGGCAGGTTTGGGGCAGGTAAATGTCAGTAAAATCATGCCTCAAAGAGCACAAATCAATCCTGATCTCTTATTAGAACAACATCAAGAAGCCAATCCTCACTTTTGGACACCTAGCGATCCTGAGTATCCCAGTCTTTTGCTGGAAATTCCTTCGCCACCAGCACTGCTTTACTATCGTGGTCAGGTAGATCTAGCAGAAAATTCGGGAGAAAAACCTGCGATCGCAATTGTGGGGACTCGTTATCCTACTAGATACGGTAGAGATTGGACAAAACGAATTAGTAAATTTCTGGTGCAGCAGGGTTTTACGATTATTTCAGGCATGGCTGCGGGGATCGATACTGAAGCCCATCAAGCCTGTCTAGCAGCCACAGGGAGAACCATTGCGGTTTTAGGTACTGGGCTGGATCTGGTTTATCCTCCTAGCAACCAAAAACTCTATCAAGCAATTTTTGAAAACGGGTTGATTGTTAGTGAATATCCCCAAGGAACCCAGCCTAGTAGGGGGAATTTTCCCGCTCGTAATCGGATTATTGCAGGTTGGAGCAGGGCTGTTTTGATTATGGAAGCACCCCAAAGATCGGGTGCTCTGATTACTGCCCGTTTTGCGAATGAGTTTTGTCGTGATGTTTATGTTTTGCCTGGTTCTTTGAATAATCAACAAGCGATTGGTTGCTTAAATCTGCTGAATTCAGGAGCACATGTGATTTTAGGGGAAACTGAACTTCTGGAAATGTTAGCCATAATGCCTAAACTAGATCCAAAACTTGATCTGCAATCAGTTAGTAAACCAGATAAGGCTCTTCCTAAAGATCTGGAACCTCAGTTAGCTCAGATCCTTGGAGCGATTCAAAATCAGCATCATTCTCTAGACGCGATCGCAGAAATTACTAAGATCGAGACAGGTACTCTTTTGGCTTCACTAGCCCAACTAGAAATTATGGGTTTAGTGGCTCAACGTCCAGGAATGCACTATGAGCTGAACTAGATAAATCTAAGACTTTTCTTGAAGCTATCTAAAATAGTCTGAATTTGATAAGCTCATTTGTTTTCTGAGGAAAAAAGTGTTGAGGAATAGGTTGTTGGGAATTTTTTGAGTTGATGTTTATCAACAAAATTAAACTCTTTGATAACTGTTTTGATACAAACCCTTTCGCTTAGAACAGGATAAAGCCTAACTTCCATGAATGCGTTAAAATCTACAGTACCAGTTACACATAGCGGTTAAGTACTGCTACTGGGGCTATGTTGCTTGGTTAACTTAAGTAGGTTATCAAGTAGGTCATCGCCTCAGGACTTGAGGAACGCAATAACTAATTTAAACCTATGAATTCACCCATTCAAGCAGTTCAAGCACCATATAGAGGTGGTGGTGGCAATTATAAAAGTCCCCCGCCAGATTTGCCTTCTCTGTTGCTCAAAGAGCGCATTGTATATCTCGGACTGCCTTTGGTTTCTTCTGATGAATACAAAGACCAGATTGGGGTCGATGTTACCGAGTTAATCGTGGCTCAATTGTTGTTTTTACAATTTGATGATCCCGAGAAGCCTATCTACATGTATATCAACTCGACTGGAACATCTTGGTACGGCGGAGATTCTATTGGGTTTGAAACTGAAGCTTTTGCCATCTGCGATACGATCAATTATATTAAGCCCCCAGTGCATACTATTTGTATCGGTCAGGCGATGGGGACAGCAGCTATGATCCTCTCTGCGGGAACTAAGGGCTATCGCGCTAGTTTGCCTCACTCAACTATTGTGTTACACCAAGCTCGTCAAGGAGCTAGAGGCCAAGCAACTGATATTCAAATCAGAGCTAAAGAAGTTCTCGAAAATAAGAAAGCTGTTCTAGAGATCTTCTCGCGTAATACTGGTCAATCGGTAGATAAATTAAGCCAAGACACTGACAGGATGTTCTACATGAGTCCTGATGAAGCGAAAGAATATGGCTTAATCGATAAAGTTTTAGAAAGCACCAAAGACTTACCTGCGCCAGTATCCGCTCTTTCCTAAGTAACTATTCAAGAGTAAAAATTCAAGGTATTTTTCCACTATGCCCATTGGTATCCCTAAAGTTCCCTACCAAATGCCTGGTCAGACCTATAGTGACTGGATCAGCATTTACGACCGCTTGTATCGCGAGCGCATTATCTTTCTCGGTAGAGGGGTAAATGATGGTATCGCTAACCAGATTATTGCTATTATGCTTTATCTGGATTCTGAGGATTCGAGCAAACCGATCTACCTCTACATCAACTCTCCTGGTGGTTCTGTAACTGCAGGTTTGGCAATCTACGACACCATGAGACATATCAAGTCTCCTGTAGTTACGATCTGTGTTGGTCTTGCTGCTTCAATGGGTGCATTTCTGTTGTCTGGGGGAACTAAAGGCAAACGTCTAGCGTTGCCTCACTCTCGCATCATGATTCACCAACCGCTTGGGGGAACTCAAGGACGTAGGCAAGCAACAGATATTGAAATTGAGGCTAATGAAATTCTACGCATCCGTACTCAGCTCAATCAAATGATGGCTGATAATACGGGACAGACTATTGAGAAGATCGAAAAAGATACTGATCGCGATTATTTCATGTCTGCTCAAGAAGCCAAAGAATACGGTTTAATCGATCAAGTAATCGAAGATAAGCCTGAAGCTTAAGTAAGAATTTTGCAATTTAGTTAAGGAACTAGGTGGGTTAAGACCCATCTTTTTTTGTCTGTAAATTTCTTAGGCGATTAATTGCCGCAGCAATTTCGTAACGACGAGCAAAAGCTAATTCCCCATTGGGATAAGAGTTATGGGTGTTAATAATGTCTAGGCTATGTTTGGCAAGATCTTGATCTAAGAGATCGAGTAATTGGTAGATAGTTGCTGAATTATTTAAATAGTGTTGCTTGAGGTGGACTAGCGCAGCAGCGATCGCTTTTAACTGTCCTCGATCCACAATTTGTTCGACACAGTTGAGGTCTATTTCCTCTTGGCCAAAAACAATTGTGTCCAGGTCTCTGGTTTTAGTTTGAATATCTCGCTTGTGAGTACTGGGGTCAATACTTTTAGTTAGAGGAATACGGTGGGTGATTTTGCCAAAACTGGTTCCGCCTTCTGCTTTACGATCGCTAGGATAAGTGTGTGCAATTTCTTTGGCTTGTTCTGTTACATTATGAGGAACGTAGCTATCCATTGCAATCACCGTATCTGCTACTTCAAAATAATCACCACTGCCACCCATTACCAAAATTGTGGAAATTCCATAATCGTTGTAGAGCTGTCTGACTTTATCGATAAAGGGGGTGATTGGTTCTTTTTCCTTAGCGATTAAGAGTTGCATTCGGCGATCGCGAATAGTAAAGTTTGTTGCCGAAGTATCTTCGTCTATCAATAACAGTTGGGAGCCAGCTTCCAAAGCTTCGATAATATTGGCAGATTGGGAAGTGCTACCGCTGGCATTAGTAGTATTAAAATTGGTCGTGGATTTATTGCCAGGAATAGCATTTATAAAAGGAGAAATATCTACACCAGAAACACTTCGTCCATCTTCAGCGCGAATTTTAGTGGTGGTGGGATTGGTAACGACAAATTCTCTGCCGTCGTTTTTAGGGTGATTGTAAACTCCTAATTCGATTGCCTGGAGTAAAGTAGATTTTCCGTGATAGCCCCCACCGACAATTAGAGTAATACCTCTGGAGATTCCCATTCCTGAAATCTTGCCTTGGTTGGGACAGTTAAACTCAACTTCTAGAGACTTTGGTGACTTAAAAGAGATTGCTCCTTGTTTTAGAGGACGAGCATCTACACCACTGCGTCTGGGCAAAATCGCACCATTTGCTACAAAAGCGACTAAATCTTTGTTATCTAATTCTCTTCTGAGAAAGTCAGCATCTTCAGTGGTTGCTACTTGTTGTTGCTGCGCCTTACGATCCAAAGCTACGTATAAAAGTTGCTTGATAATCTCTGGAATATTTTGACAAAGTATCGTGGTGGCTTGTCTGCCTAAGACCCTGCGACCCCTGGCTGGTAAACCGACCACAAAGCGGATCTCAACTCTTTCCTTATCTACCAGAACAGAAGTTCGTTCTAAGATTTCTTGACTACAAGATGCGATCGCAATTAAGCCACTTTTACCAGTACCGTGACTATTGCTTATTTGGTTGGCAACCTTGGCAAATTCTCTAGTTAAGTAGTCTCGTAAGGCGATTTCTCTACTTTTGGTCTGATAGAGCTGTGGTGGAAACTGCGCTATGCTTTGAGGGATTTGAATTCGGAACTGACTGGGAGAGGCAAAAGGATCGCTTTGAGCACGATCGCAGATTAAAGTGAAATTTTCAAACTTGTAGCTTCCTTTGAGGTCTCGGTAAGCCTTGTAACCAGCACCATCAATCTTTTGCAAAATTTGGCGTAATCGTATCTGATTGGTCATGATTTGTAGCTTGGAGAGTTAAACCTGCGTCGTACTTTTTACTTTGTGAGTCTAGGATGGACACCATAAGTTAATATATTGCGATCACTATATACTGTTTAGAAGTTAGTAATTTTTACGGAAAATTGTTAGTTCTTTAACTTCTCATCTTTGGGTTATTAGTTATTATTATTGGTATCTGCTACTAGTGAATTAGCAACTTTCTTTTAACTAAATCTCTATGAATCCCCTTTTTGCCCGATTTTTAAGTTCTGTCTGCCGAAAAGAACCCATTTCAGGTTTTTTGCTTATTTTTGGTGCTACAGACGCTTTACTAGGGGGAATTGGTGGACGCTCTAACTTAATGCTGACTGGAGTATTTTTTGTTCTAATCGGAGTTGGTCTGCGTTATCTCCAAGCCCAGAAAAGACAGAGTAGAGGCAAAAGCCAACGTCCAATGCGCTACTATGCTTTGCCTCCTGGTTCTACTCGCTCTCCCTTACCTCTTTTGACGGCAAAGAAGACTCATAAAGGTCATTTTAACTAAGTTTATTAGGCAAACTAGTTAGTTTATACGTTCGCCGTTTCTGCTTCTACTTCTGCTATCTGGCTTTTCCCAAGATTTTGGCCTTGATAACTATAGTTCGGCATCTCTAGTGCGGTGGGAACGAGTCTGACTGCACAAGCCTTCAGTTCTGGTTCTAAAGAAATTGGACAAGCTTCAGAATGACTCAGAATATTTGCTTCGCTATGTTCCCCCCATAGCGCTCCCCAGTGCATGGGCACAAATACTGTTCCAGGCGCGATCGCTTTAGTGATTTTAGCTGGGAAGCGGCTCATTCCTCGGCGAGATTGGACTTCAATTACTTGTTCTTCACTGACACCTAGTTTTTCCGCATCTTTAGGGTGAATTTCGACAAAGGGATTGGGCTGCATTTTAACTATCTTAGGAATTCTGCCTGTTCTAGTCATGGTGTGCCAATGTTCGTAAAGTCGCCCAATGGTTAGGACAAAAGGATATTCATTATCGATGGGCTCTGCCAAACCCTTACTGTGAAAGGCGGCAAATTTAGCTCTACCATCAGGTGTGTTAAATACACCATCGGTATACATTCTCTTTGGTGTAAACGTCTCCTTTTTGCCGCTGCCCAGAAGGCTAGAAAATAAACCTGGCTCTGTAGTATCTTCTTGTAAATTTCCTTTAGTTTGGCATTGCAAAGAATCATCTATATCTTCTAGAGGACAAGGCCATTGAATTGAACCTTGTTGGCGAAGACGACCGTGAGTTAGGCCGCTCATGTCACAGGGGCGGTCTTTGGTTAGTTTCACAAATTCATCGTAAACAGCAGCCGAGTTTACAAAATCAAATTCTCTAGTAAAGCCCAAACGACGACCAACTTCAGCAAAGATTTCCCAGTCTGGTCTGGCTTCTCCTGGGGCTGGCTTAAATTGGGGGCAGATGGTTACAACCCGTTCAGAGTTGGTCATAATGCCTGTTTTTTCTCCCCATTGAGCCGCAGGTAAAATTACATGAGCATATTGAGCAGTTTCTGTTGGATAATAAGCATCCTGACAGATAGTAAACGGAGACTTGAGTAAGGCTTCTTTGGTTCTGACCAAATCGGGCATGCTGACAGCAGGGTTAGTAGCAGCAACCCAAAGCAAACCAACCTCTCCGGTTTCTAGTCCTGTGATCATCGACCAAGCATCTTTTCCTGGTTGAGGATTAATACTACCTGCGGGCAATTGCCACAACTTTTCTACTTCTTTGCGATGTTGGGGATTTTTGACTACGCGATATCCAGGTAGGATATGGGCCAAGCCTCCTGCCTCTCTACCTCCCATCGCATTTGGCTGCCCTGTAAGCGAAAATGGTCCAGCTCCAGGGATGCCAATGTTACCTGTCATCAGATGGAGGTTAATTATGGTTCGGACCTTTGCTGTCCCTTCAGATGATTGGTTAACTCCCATTGACCAGAGAGATAAAACTCTTTCCGATTTTGCCCAGTAGCGAGCAGCTTGTTCTAAGTGGTCAATGCGAATTCCGCAACGACGTGCTACGACCTCAGGTGGATAGTGCTTAATTATTTCGGCGTACTGAGTAAAACCGACGGTACATTCATCGATATAGAGTGGGTCTAGCTCGCCCCAACGCATTAACAAGTGAGCTATACCATTGAGCAAGTCAATATCTGTACCTGGCTTAATGGCTAGATGAAGATCGGCTTTATCTGCTGTTTTTGTCTTACGAGGGTCAACAACAATTAGCTTGACCTTACGATTTTTCTTGTGATGAGCTGCTAAACGATTGAATACGATTGGGTGGCATTCTGCGGTGTTCGTTCCAATCAAAAAGGCACAGTCTGTTTCTTCTAGATCGTCATAACAAGTGGGAGGTCCATCCGAACCAAAACTTTGGATATAGCCAGCTACTGCCGAAGACATGCAAAGTCGGGAGTTGGCATCAAAATTATTAGTTCCTAAGCATCCTTTAAGGAGTTTTTGGGCAATGTAATAGTCCTCTGTTTGAAACTGACCAGAGCCATACATACAGATCCCATCTGCTCCTAAAGTGGCTCTAACCTCTTTAATTCTTGCTGCGATCGCATTTAGGGCTTCATCCCAGCTAACACGACGGAATTCCTCACTCAGAGAATCACGCATCATTGGATAAAGTAGGCGGTCTTTGTCCATTGCTTCAAATATAGTGCCACCCTTGATGCAAATCTTACCTTGACTAGAAGGGTGCTCGCGATCGCCACGTACTTTCCAAGCCGGCTTACCAATATGCTCTTTATCAGTATCTTGCTGCTGGCTTGCTGGAACAATTTCTAGTCCACAACCGACACCACAGTAAGGGCATAAAGTTTTTATTGGTTTGCTCACACTTGTTCTCCTCTACTTATTATGATGCTAATTTACAAAGTTTGGTTTCTCGAATACTAATTAATCCTAGGGTTATAACTTTACTTTTATTAGCTAATTACTAAATCAAATTTGAACTATACACTAACTAGAAAATGGGACTTAACTGCTAAAAAACGTCTTTTTTTAATGTAAGTGATGAATTGATGATATTTAATCCTAGCAAAAAAAGAGCAATTTCTTTAAAGAAATTGCTCCATTCTTTATGCTAATTGAAGTTGCCTAATCTAGAAGCTTGCTTCTGTAGAAACATCACCAGTAACAGCTTCTTCTTCACCTTCATGAAGTTCTGCAAAAGAACCTTTAGGCTCTTTCAAGAAGAAGGCACAAAGTAAAGCAACAATAATACCTGCAATACCTAGTACTTGGAAGAAGTTAGAGTTAACAGCAGACATAACTGCTTCGCCACCATTTTGAGCTGCAGAAGCATCTCTGAAGATTAGACGAGTGTTGATGTAAGCTACTGCACCTACGTTACCGTAAGCACCTACGTTACCAGCAATTTGACCAGTAATTCTTCTCTTAACCAGAGGAACAATTGCAAAGGTAGAACCTTCAGAAGCTTGTACGAAGAAAGAACAAGCCATAGTTAGTAGTACCGCTGCTGGTAGCCACCAGTTGCCATTAACCTGACTCATCAGCATATAGCCAATACCCATACCTAGGGTCAAGATAACCATGGTCCATTTACGACTACCAACCTTATCAGAAATGATACCGCCACCAGGACGAGACATTAGGTTCATAAATGCGTAGCAAGAAGCGATGATACCAGCTGTAGCTTTATCTAGACCAAATGTTCCTTCGAAAAAGGAAGGTAGCATAGTAACTACTGCCAATTCAGAACCAAAGTTAACGATGTAAGTCAATTCTAGGATTGCAACTTGAGAGAACTCGTAGCGGTCTTCGGGTGGGTAGCGCTTCGTACCATTCATCAAGTCCTTGTTAACTGCCCAGCAGTTGTAGGCTTGGAACAGATACATAGCAATCAAAACAGCCCAAGCAATATACATTGCAGCTTGATTGAAGAAACCAACCTTAGTCAGACGCCAGGAAAGTAACATTAGAATTCCAGTTAATGGCATATTCATTAACAACAAGAACCAGAAATCTCTTTTAGTGGTTACTTCCATCCCTCTAGTACTTTTAGGACGGCGATAAACTTTTCCTGGAGGAGTATCAGTTACGCTCAAGAAATAGATGATGCCGTAGAGCGCAGCGATAATACCTGTTGCCGCGATCGCAGCACGCCAGTTCAAAATATCAGTTTGAAAAGAAGGGAACCAAAGAATTTTGAAAGTTTGGTCTTCAGGGAACTTGAAAGAGCCAGGAATGAAACCACTGAAGAAGATACCGAAGATAACCATCGTAAAGGCTGAGAAAGCAGAACCGAAGTTCCCCCAACCACCATAGATACCCTCAGCTGTACCGACCTCTTTCGGTGGGAACCATTCAGCTGTCATCCTAATACCAATTACGAAGCCAGCACCAACAATACCCATTAGTAATCGAGCGAAAACTAGTTGGTTAAAGCTGCTAGCTGTAGCAAACATGATACAAGGAATGGCTGAGTACCATAAAAGTACCGAATAAGTTATGCGAGGTCCGTACTTATCCAGTAACATCCCGATGATGATGCGGGCAGGAACAGTTAAAGCAACATTACATAGACCAATAGTAATAACTTGACCTTGGGTCAAACCAAACTCTTGTCTAATAGTGCTGGCAAAAGGTGGAAAGTTAAACCACACAACAAACGTTAAAAAGAAAGCAAACCAAGTCATGTGAAGGACTTTATACCTTCCCTTGAATTGCCACATATCTAGAAGCATTTTTACCTTCCTCTGGCTACTCTAAATAGATACAAAATTAGATTCTTGACCTTTAAAAATCAGATATCTAAAGGAATAAAAACAATAAGCTTTTACAAAAACACTAGCTCAATTGACTAATGAAAAATTGAAATTAAGTGTAACCTACTTTATTTAAAAGTTTGCTAAACAGAATACAAAAACAGTAGTTATATTCGGCTTTCTACACCTTGTGCTTACTGTTGACCTAGATTCACATCATTACCATCTCTGTTTCGTATCTTTTGTTACCAAAATTAGAAAAAACTGCATTCTTCATGTCTTTTTTACATGAAGTAAATTCTTTTATTACATATTGGACTAGGTATTTACTCCCTAAAGCCATCTAAAGTAATTTGCACAAAATTAAATTAATAACTTTTTCCTGGGTTTTCTCTTAAATAGTGCGTTCTGTTATATGCGCTTTTTGCATAGTAGATTTGCGTAATTAAGAATGAATAAACAAAGTAAGAAAAGCTTTGTCCTATACTGAACTAACAAATATTAATTTTTTGTATACAGTCATTACTGTCTGCTGTTTCTTTCCAGAATTAATCTTTCTATTTACTCAGAGTTAGATCTATGAATACTGCAACTAATCCTCAAATTAAGCTTCACAAGTTAGAAAAACTCAAGGCAGAAAAAGATGGTTTAGATGTCAAAAACGAGCTAGAGCATTTTGCCCAGATTGGTTGGGAAGCAGTAGAAAAAGCAGATTTAGAAACTCGTCTTAAATGGCTAGGGATTTTTTATCGTCCTGTCACTCCAGGCAAGTTTATGTTACGTTTGCGGATTCCTAATGGGGTAATTAGTAGCGAGCAAATGAGAGTTCTCGCTGACATAATTCAGCGTTATGGTGAGGATGGGACAGGAGATATCACCACTCGCCAGAACCTACAGTTGAGAGGAGTGCGCTTAGAGGATATCCCTGATGTTTTTGCCAAGATGAAGTCGGTTGGCTTAACTTCTGTCCAGTCTGGCATGGATAATGTTCGTAATTTAACTGGTTCTCCTGTAGCAGGTATTGATCCTGATGAGTTGATTGATACTAGGGAACTTAACCAAAAAGTTCAAGACATGATTACCAATAAAGGAGAAGGTAATTATGCTTTTACTAACCTACCTCGTAAATTTAACATTGCGATTGAAGGGGCTAGAGATAATTCGATTCATGCCGAGTTAAACGACTTAGCCTTTGTCCCTGCCTACAAAAACGATGTTCTTGGTTTTAATGTTTTGGTAGGGGGTTACCTATCTGCGCAACGTTGTGCTGAATCCATTCCAATGGGAGTTTGGGTAGATGCTAATGATGATGTTGTAGAACTGTCTAGGGCGATTTTAACTGTTTATACCGCTAATGGAGCAGCAGAGGGCTTGAGGAGTGGACGTGGTAAAGCTCGATTGATGTGGTTGGTGGAAAAATGGGGAGTTGAGAAATTCCGCAGCGAAGTTGAGAAAGAGATGGGTAAGTCTCTAGCTGACGCGGCTCCTGAGGATGAAATCACGCAGGATAAGAAGGATCACTTAGGAGTACATCCTCAAAAGCAGACAGGCTATAGCTATGTTGGTTTACATGTGCCTATGGGTCGTTTAAATGCTGAAAAGATGTTTGAGTTAGCTAGATTAGCTGAGGTTTATGGTCAGAGTGAAATTCGTCTTACTGTAGAGCAGAATGCCATTATTCCTTATATTGCAGATGAAAACATTGAGACATTTTTGGCAGAGCCTTTACTTGAAGAGTTTGTAACTGACCCTAGTACTTTGACCCGTTCTGTTATCTCTTGTACAGGGGCGCGTTATTGTAATTTTGCAATTATTGAAACTAAACAAAGAGCCCTTAAATTGGCTCGAGAACTAGACGAAGAATTGGACATTCCTCAGAGAGTTCGTTTGCATTGGACTGGTTGCCCTAACTCTTGTGGACAGGCTCAAGCAGGTGATATTGGTTTGATGGGAACTAAAGTCCGTAAGGATGGTAAAGCTGTTGAAGGGGCTAAGATCTTTACTGGTGGGCAAGTGGGCAAAGATGCCAAGCTTGGCACTATGTTTAACAAAGGTGTTGCTTGTGACGACCTCAAACCCATGTTGCGTAGCTTACTGATGGAGCAATATGGAGCCACTCTCAAAGAAGGTGTTGTTATTGAGGATGCACCTGTTGCAGTCCCAGAAGCTAAAGCAGAAGTTACTTCGTCTACAGAGGGAAAAACTACTAGAATGTTCTTTGCTAATTCTTGGAAAGAGGCAGTTTGTAGCGAAGGTGAATCGATCTTAGATGCCGCAGACAAGGTAGGTGTTGAGATTGATAATAGTTGTCGTGCAGGTACTTGTGGTACCTGTGTTGCCAATATCCTGAAAGGTGAAGTCACCTATGAAGAAGAGTACGATGCAGTAAGCTCTCTTGAATCAGGTCAAGTCTTGACTTGTTGCGCTAAACCAGTCAGCTCTGTGGTTATTGATGCTTAGAGCTAGTGTTTAAAGACTGAGTTTATAGTTACCAGCAAGTCAGTTGTGACGGTTGGTTTAATGAGGTAGCAGTATTTGCTGTTACCTCTTTTTCTAGTTGGCTAGTACCAAATCACGATCTGTCAAAATCTCGTAGCCAGTTTCTGTCACAAGAACTGTATGCTCGAATTGCGCAGAAAGACTGTTATCTAGGGTTACTACTGTCCAGCGATCGCGTAAAGTTTTAGTTGCTTTGGAGCCTGCGTTGAGAATTGGTTCGATCGCTAGAGTCATACCTGGTTTTAGCTCTATATTGTCCATTTGCTTGGTACGAAAATTAAATACGGATGGTGGCTCATGAAGATTTTTGCCGACACCATGACCTGTGTAGTCCTCGACGATGCTGTAGTTATTAGCCTTAGCGTGATCTTCAATTGCTCCTGCTATATCCAGTAAGCAATTTCCTGCTTTGACTTGTTCAATACCTTTGTAAAGACATTCTTCGGCGACAGTAATTAGTTTGCGAGCGTTTTTGCCTACTCTCCCAACCGGAATCGTAATACAAGAATCTCCGTGGAATCCTTGATAGTAAGCTCCTGTATCTACCTTGAGGACATCTCCTGAACGAATGACTGCATTGTCGCTGGGAATACCATGAACTACTTCGTGATTGATTGAAGCGCAAATAGAAGCAGGGAAGCCATAGTAACCTTTGAAACTCGGAGTTGCACCCATTTCTCTAATTCTAGTTTCGGCATAGGCATCGAGATCAGCCGTAGTCATCCCAGGTTTGACCATCTCGGCAATTTCTTTGAGTACTGTTGCCACAATCAGAGAAGACTCGCGCATTTTGGCAATTTCTGGCTCAGACTTAAGATGAATCCCTTTAACATTCTGCTTCATCGGTGGCAGAGCATCTTTTACCCCACTATTTTTTGCTTTAGGAAAAAGTAGATTAGTTAAAAAGTTCATGTTTTGCGAAATGTTGGAGTTAGAAGATAAATCGTTTTTTACAACAACTGGAGTTTTTAGGGTTTAGATCGCCAGTCTCAATATCTTAAGTTTAATTGTTGCTTCTGTTCAAACTAATCCTTTTCATACCAGCCATTTCGGAGCAGTGAGTAAAAATAGTTCGCTATTTCCCAGTGGAGCCAATGGATCATAAATTTTGATGCCAATGATTCCGGCTTTTTTGAGTCTCAGATGTTGTTTACTGGCTCCAAACACCAGTATTTCTGCCCAGTCTCCTAAATCTGGCTGATGTCCGACTAAGGCTACTTTTGCAGTTTCTTGGTAATGGGTTTTGAGCCAATCTAGCCAAAGGTGGATTTCTCCTGCTGGGGCGAGAGTGCGATCGCTGATTATCTCGGTTGCTAAACCAGCTTGTTTGAAGATATTCGCTGTTTCTCTGGCTCTAATCAGAGGACTGCTCAAGAGATAGTCAAATTTGAGATGGAGTTGAGCTAACTTTTGGGCAACTTTAGTCGTGCGCTTAATTCCTTTTACTGTTAGTGGTCGAGCGGCATCGTCGTTGTAAATTCCTCTTTCGACAGCAATTCCATGACGAATCAGATATATTTCCATGATTTTCTACTTGTCTTAGTAAACAATCATCTGGCTAAAGCGAATCCTGTAAATTGGCAAATGAATTTTCGCTAGACCTTTGTGCGTATTCTAGAACGGCTTCCCAGCCTCTTGCTTCAGCAATTTTTAATTGCATTTTGGCTCCAGAACTAAAGAAAATCATGTCCACACCATCGCGATCGCTTACATCAGCAACTAGACTATTTCTGACGCCCTCTCCCCATATTTCTAACGCTTCCTCCCACCAGATCTGACAAGGACTCTTTAGTCTAGGATCTTCTAAATAACTTTTCTGCCAGTGTCTAGGTACCCAGTTTTCTTCAAGAGCTTTAATCAGTAGTGCTGAAGGATAGTCAAGATTTGTCCCTGTTTCTTGAAGATATAGCCAGTACTCAATCGTTCTTTGGAAAGCTGCTTCCATTCCTTGATTACAATTAATGATTGCCTCTTGGACATCTTGGCGGGCAGTCTTTACACCGATAGCTTTTAATGCGTAACGGTATTTGTGATAGATCTCTCGGGTTATTTCATCGAGTTGATTGAGCATTGAAGCTATTCCACAAAAGTCTTAATCTCACCATCAGGGCTTAATAGTAGGCGAATTATTGCTGAATCTTGGTTTTCTAAAGGAGAGACAAAAGATTCTCCTTTCAAAGGAATCCCCGTACGATCTAGAAAAATCCCCGATATTTTGCCCAAGGCCATAACTCTCGCTAGGGAACCGTCCTGAGCTAGAAACAAGCGGTACTCCAAAGTCTTATTGAGACTTGCAGGAGGTTGCCATTTTTGTTGTAGATACGACTCAATTTCTGCCTGTTGTGGTATTTGCGAAATCTTTGAGTCAGGGTCGATCGCAGTTGGAGAATTTGGTTTAGCTAGAGTAGTCCCGTTACTAGTATCTGCTGAACTCGAGCGATCGCTTCTGGCTCCATTAGGAGCTTCTTGAAGGGATGTTCCATTCTGGGAGTTTGTAGTGATGGCAATCTCAGTTTGGCTTTTGGCAATTTCAGTAGGGATTTGTTGTTCGACTAAAGGTTGTTGAGCTGAGGGTTGAGGGGGAATGACAATGTTGGATTCGACTTGAGTATTTTGATTGCCGATATTTCCTGGTGATCTAGCTACTACTTGTTCCTCACTATTGGGTTGTTTTAGCGTTGGGAAAGGTTCTATAGGCGGAATTTGTAGGTTGCCTGTTGGTGGGTAAAGAGCTGGATCTGGGATATTTGGTGGTGGTTTTGGTGTGCTTACTGATGGCGGTGGCGGGAGAATTTCACTGGAACTGAGAGCTTCACTCTCCTGAAGATCAGGAGATGAGTTATGTTTACTTTCTGGTATCTGAGGTGCTAAAACTTCTGGGGTAACAATTTTTGCTGGTGTTGTTGTCTCTGGGGAGTTGACTGCAACTGATTCTTCTAATTCTTTATTTTTGGTTAGTTTTAGTGTTGTAGTGGCCAAGCCTACTGCCAAGATAATCCCTGCAACACTCCACCCAATTGGAAAAATTTTTGGTGATTTTTGCTGTTGTTGAGTCTCTAGCTCTATGAGTACCAGCATTTCAGTCTTGTAGTCTTCTAATGCGGTAACTAAATCAAATAGTTGAGTCGCAGAAAGCTCGATTGGCTTAGCTTGAGATTCTCCATTCAAATTAGTTAAGGATAATTGGTGACTCACTAAATTTTTGGGAGTTAGGCTAACTAGCGGTGAACCGTTATCCTCTTGTTGCTTAGCAACAATATCTTGATTTTTAGATATAAAAGACTGACTCAAAAAGCGGCCAGTATAATCCAAAACGGAATTGTATAAAGTGTCTAACTCTTGGCGATCGCCTTTAATTACGACCGGTTCCTCTTCCAGAATCTTTGGATCGTCAAAACTCAACTTAAATCTGGCATCTTTGAGAACTATTTGGTTTGACCAGCGAGATAAAAGTGACTTTTTCCCCAAAATCTCTAGAGTACAAGTGGGGGGAGTAAACCTTCTAATAATTGCGTACGAACTATCCATTGACTTTTGATGGTCTTTTTATTTAAGTTTTTTTGATTTGGGTTGTTTTATTTCTACGCACTAAGGTGTTTAAGAACCAGAAATTGATATCAAGTTTTTTTGGAGGATACCGAAAAAGTCACTGGCTAAAAATGGCTAACCAGAGGAGACGATGACCATTTGTTCCGCTGTAAAGCAGTAAATCGATTAGTAATTTTAAACTAAGTTGATAAAGTTGCTGGGTGTCATTAGTCTCCGTGTCCAGCATTCTTTCTTGATACAGATTAATAAATTTATCAATGTAATTGCCCAAAAGAGCCATTGTATGGGGTTCTTGATCCTGGGCTGTTACTTGTTCTAAAAGTCCCACTGCCCTACGGATTAATTCTTGTTCTTGCTTTGCCAGATGACAAACTATTAAAACTAATGAACGTGCCTCTTCAACATCAAGCTTTTTTCTGCCTCCTGCACTTTTACGAAAAGGATTAGACTGCCTCAACCTCCATAATTCAACTCGGTCTTTGATAATGTCTTTCAGCTCAAGAGTTGTAGCTGCTTGTAATATGGTTTCGGAAGTAATATTAGCGATCGCCTCTAGTGCCAAAATAACTAAATCCAAATGAGCCTTGATACTATCTAGTTGACTGCTAGTGGGAGTACGTAAGCGATGTAAATCTTGCCACTTGGTTACTGAAACGGCATCAGTCGAGCGATCGTACATACAGTAATAGGTTTAGAAGACTTGAGACATAGAGTCTAGCTCAATAACATCAACATACTCTAATTTTGCTACGAAAAAGTTTTACATTTAACCTAATCTTCTACATATTTGTTTTAAAATTTTAAATAAAATATACGAAATATAGGGAATAAGAGAGGGTCTCATATGTATATCGTGCAAATTGCCTCAGAATGCGCTCCCGTAATCAAAGCAGGCGGTCTGGGCGATGTTGTTTACGGCTTAAGTCGAGAACTGGAACTCAGAGGTAACTGCGTCGAGTTGATTTTACCGATGTATGACTGCATGAGATACGACCAGATCTGGGGTCTACATGAGGCTTACAAAGGCTTATCTGTGCCTTGGTATGGTGGAGCAATCACCTGTGATGTTTTCTGTGGTTGGGTACACGGTAGATTATGTTTCTTTATTGAACCTCACTCAGGAGATAATTTTTTCCGTCGCGGTTACTACTATGGTGGTAAGGATGACAATATGCGTTTTGCTTTTTTCAGCAAAGCTGCTTTGGAGTTTTTATTAGTTAGTAACAAGCGCCCCGATATTATTCATTGTCACGATTGGCAAACAGGCTTAATTCCCGTGATGCTTTACGAAATGTACAAGTATCATGGTATGGATCATTCCCGCATTTGCTACAGCATTCATAATTTCAAGCATCAAGGAATCGCTGGGGCGGATGTTTTATGGGCAACTGGTCTGAATCGCGAAGACTACTATTTTCAGTATGACAAGCTCAGAGATAACTTCAACCCTTTTGCTCTCAACATGATGAAGGGTGGGATTGTCTATGCCAATCATGTTAATACTGTTTCTCCCCATCATGCTTGGGAAGCCCGTTTCCAAGATGAGGGCTATGGCTTAGGACATACTCTAGAGATTCATCAGGGCAAGTTTGGCGGAATTCTTAATGGTGTCGACTACAATATCTGGAATCCTGAAGTAGATACGATTATTCCTCATCAATACTCGATTGATGATATGGCAGGTAAAGCCTTAAATAAAAAAGCCCTTAGAGAAAAACTTTTGCTACAAGAGTGTGATAAACCAATCGTTGCTTATATAGGTCGTCTCGATCAACAGAAAGGGGTTCACTTGGTACATCATGCTATGTACTACGCTCTCAATAGAGGGGCCCAATTTGTCCTGCTCGGTTCAGCAACCGAACCTAGTATCAATAGTCAATTTTGGCACGAGAAAAATTTCCTCAATAACAATCCAGATGTTCATTTGGAGCTTGGTTTTGATGAGTCCTTGGCTCATTTAATCTATGCTGGAGCAGACATGATGGTTGTCCCTAGTAACTACGAACCTTGTGGTCTGACTCAGCTAATCAGCTTAAAGTATGGCACTGTTCCGATTGTTCGTGGTGTCGGAGGCTTGTTAAGTACCGTATTTGATCGTGACTTCGATCCAGATCGTGCTCCTGAAAAACGCAATGGTTATGTTTTTTATCAAACTGATAACTA
>CAZSEZ010000021.1:0-28450 GCA_964606015.1 uncultured bacterium | reverse complement strand
AAATTGCTCTCCAAGCCTATAATAATGTGTTGCGTCGTCAAGATAATCCTAAAGGAAAATATAACAAAACTTACCCAGGAACGAGGGAAATGAAAAGTTTAGCTGTACCAATGATTTTGGCTAATCTTTCTCTGGAAATGGATTGGTTGCTCAAAAGCGATCGCTTAGAAAATATTCTCAGACAAACAGTTAATGAAATCATGAGTGATTTTCTGGATGCTAAATCAGGTCTGCTTTTTGAAGCAGTTACACCTGATGGGCTTCTAGTTGACTGTTTTGATGGCAGGTTAATCAACCCAGGACATGGCATAGAAGCGATGTGGTTTGTCATGGATATTGCTCGTCGTTGGAATGATCGTGATCTAATCGACCGAGCGATCGAAATAATGCTAAGTATTCTGGAGTTTGGCTGGGATCAAAAACACCAAGGAATTTTTTATTTTCTCGATGCCAAAGGTAATCCCCCCGACAAATTAGAGTGGGATAGAAAATTATGGTGGGTTCATCTCGAAGCTTTAGTCGCTTTATCTTTAGGCTATCTGCTGACCGACGACAAAAGGTGTTGGCAATGGTATCAAAAAGTTCATGATTATAGCTGGCAACACTTTAGCGATCGCGATCATGGTGAATGGTTTGGTTATCTAGACCGCCAAGGGGAAGTTTCTCTCCAGCTCAAAGGAGGCAAGTGGAAAGGTTGTTTTCATGTACCCCGCGCCATGTATCTCTGTTGGCAAAATTTCCAGCAACTAGCTAGTACTTCTGATTAATATCAGTTAGCAATTTCTCAACAAATTATGCTCGAAAAATCAGGTGTCATGATAGCCAGAGAACGTTGCTTAACCATTAGCAACTAAATCTCGATTACTAGGGGTGTTGGGCATAGCTGAAGTTAAAGTATTAGTTTTGAGGGGTTCAACCAAGATATTATTTTGCTCCAAAACTTTTAGATAATTGATACCTGGACGATCAGGAATCAAGCGAATTCCTAACTGTTGAACTGAGCGAATGTTAGCAAGAGCTTGAGGTAAATTAATCACAAGAGTAGGTGTGGGAAATTCAAGCACAAACCCCTCTTTCTCCACACACTGATTTTCCTGAATTATGCTTGCTAGCTGCTGTGGCAAATCTACAGTAAGAAACTGCTCTGTAGATAGATAAAGACAAAGTTTAAAATCATCCGCATAGTTTAATTCTGATTCAGTTTGCCATAGCAAAGCTTCCTGAATCTCTCTCAGACGACGAAAAATAGCGCCAAAAATCAAGTGGTTAAACTCTGACATCAGGCCAGTTATCTTTGCCATTTTGGTCAGTTCCTCCAAATCCAAGGTCTTATCCTGACTATATTTCCAAGCCACTTTTGCTCTGACGACTCCGATTTTACCGATCGCCGAATCAGTCAGATAAGCATAGTGAATGCTAAAGTTCTTTTTCTTGAGAGCATTATGAAAAGCAACTTGCATCTCTAGCCGTTGCAGCCTTTTTTGCTTGATTGTAGGGTTAAACAATTGATAGCTACCGTAGCCTTTTTCAGTAGATTCAGCTAAAGCTATTTTTGCGTCATAAAATAATGCCTCAGGATTTTGATAATGCGAAGCTCCTAAGGCCATTCCATAGTTAGGATTAAGGGCTATTTTACACCCACAAGTTTCAAAAGCTCCACTTAACCTAATTTTTATTTGTCTAATGATGTTTTCAATCGTTTGAGAGTTTTCTACTTCTTTAACTATGATGGCAAACTCATTTTCTGCAATTTTGCCACTCATCCCATTGCTAGGAGTTACCTGATTGATCTTTTCACCTATCTCCATTAAGCATTTATTATATTCTTCAAGAGAGAGAATACCTCTATTTATCTTCAATTGTTCATAACCAATAACTATCAAGAGATAGTCAAAGCTCTTTTTGATTTTAGCTTGCTCTATAATTTGCCTTAATTGCCCCATAAACGGGATTTTTTGATTGAGATTAGTTATGGGATCTTTTAAGGAGTTATTAACAATTCTAGCCTGAGAACTTTGGAGTTTTTTCTGTTTTAGCTCAAGCAATTGATTCTTATCATCTAATTGCTGATTAAGTCGCTTAAGGTCATACTGTAAACTAACTATTCTAAGCTGATTATCAACTCTAGCTGTCACCTCTTCAATCTGAAATGGTTTAGTAATATAGTCAACACCACCCACATTAAAAGCTTTAACCTTATCTAAAACATCATTTAAAGCGCTGATAAAAATTATGGGTATCTCAGCAAATTTTGGATTAGATTTAATTTGTTTACACAGCTCATAGCCATTCATGTCTGGCATAGTAATATCAAGGAGAATCAGATCAAATCTAGTTGCATTTAGAGCTTGCAGAGCCAAATTAGCACTAATTGCACGACGAGTTTTGTAACCATTCTTGCCGAGCATATCAGAAAGTAACTTGAGATTATCCAAATTATCATCAACGATTAGGATTACAGATTCAGACATATTTATTAATTTAGAAATATAAAGTAAGTGAATAAAAGGGGATTGAGATAGTTCAAAAGTCAGTTAACCAACTCTTTGATCGAATCAATAATCAAATTAAATTGGCAAGCTTCCAACCAATCATTTAAGGTATTTGCCAAGCTTGTATACTCATCCGAAATCTCTATTAGCAGCTCATGAATCGAATCTTCATCAAGTTCGAGAGCTGCTTGATGGAGTTGTTTAAGCCAATTAGAATCCAAGTCAGCCATTAATGTTTGAGCATCTTCTAAATTCAAAGAACAATCATCTACATCACTGGGTTCTTCTGCTGTAGTGTCATAAATGTATTCCAAATTTAAATACTGCTTCATTTTTTCAAATAAAACAGACTCTTTGAATGGCTTACTAACAAAATCATCACATCCTGCTTGAGTAATTTTGTCTCTCTCTTCCTTGAAGACGCTAGCAGTCAAAGCAATAATTTTAGTTCGCCTATGTTCTCGACCTAAGTTTTTTTCACGAACACGAATAATCTTAGTAGTCTGATAACCATCGATAACCGGCATTTGGATATCCATCCAAATCAGATCTGGACGCCACCGCTGCCAAACAGCAATTGCTTCCTTACCATTTTCTGCTTCTTGAACCACAAAACCGGTTGATTCCAAAAGCTGCACCAGTAATTTACGACTTTCCCACTTATCTTCAACTACAAGAATCCTGCGTTCTGGCTCTTGAGGATCTAAACCGATTACTCTCTTCTGATTATCTTCTCGAATAAATTGAATTTCTTGAGCCTCTGACACAGGAATCGAAAAAGACACGCTTGTACCTTTTCCCCTTTCAGATTCTAGGGTTAACTCCCCGCGCATCAACGTTACTAGTTTTTGGCTCAAAGCCAGTCCTAAACCAGTCCCTGATTGAGATTGTAAACCTGATTGAGTTTGGTGAAACGGATTAAAGAGATTTTTTTGTTCCTCTTCAGCAATACCAATTCCAGTATCTGTAACCGTGAATTTAAGGACTTGCTCACTAATTGTGAGATCTTTTATCTCTTCAAGTAACTCAACTCGTAAGTCTACTCTACCTAGCTTTGTAAATTTAATAGCATTACTCAGTAGATTGATGAGAATTTGACGTAATTTACTTTCATCACTATGAATATAACGAAAAATATTTGGGTTCTTATGGATAAATAATTCTAGCCCTTTGGATTCAGCTTTTAGACCAAACATCTGTGCTAAGGCTTGTAACAAACATTCCAAATCAAAGTCATATTCAATAAGAATAATCTTTCCAGCTTCGATTTTAGACATCTCCAAAACATCATTAATCAAATCGAGCAAATGTTCTCCACTACGATTAATTATCCCTAGAGTTTCTTGATGTTTAAGACTAATTGAGTCTTCTCTTTGCAGTAACTGACAAAAACCGAGAATGGCATTTAAAGGAGTACGAAGTTCATGACTCATATTTGCTAAGAAAGTACTTTTTGCCTGATTTGCAACATCTGCACTTTTCTTGGCTTGCTTCATTTGCTCTAGTAAATCTGCTTGCTTTAGTGCTGTTCCTAATTGATTGGCTACTTGTACAACCAAGCTGATTTCATATTGCTGCCATTTTCTCGTTGAGAAGTGATTGTATACTCCCAGCAAACCCCAAAGCTGTTGACCGACAAAAACAGGAGTCACCAGAAATGATTTGATTTGAAATTCTTCTAAAATTTCTAAGTGGCATTTGCTAAAACCTTCTTGATAAATATCTTCTACCGCAGATATTTCATTATTATGATACCTACCACCTTGGTTTTCTTTTAGATAAGTATCATGCCATTTCGCCTCTTTTGTAATTTTGGCAGAACTGGGTAAATGGGAAACAGCAGAACTAAGAGTAAACTTTCCACACCAATCAGAATCAAATTGATATACTGCCACTTGATCGCAATCAAGAGTTTGTCGGATTTCTTGGGTTGTTGCTTTAAAAATCTCATCTACTTGCAAGCTTTCTCGTACCCTTCTAACAATAGAATTAAGTGCTTTTTCTTGCTGGGCAATCTTAGATTGGTACTCTTGCTGATTTTTTAGCCTCCTAACCGCTTCTTCTAACTCAATTGACCTAAGCTTTTCTTGTTCTAGTAACTTAGCCTGCTGTAGACCAATACTTAATTGGTTAGCAATTTTTTGGACTAGTTTAATTTCTAATTCTTGCCACTGGCGTGGCTGAGAACATTGATGAATACATAATAATCCCCACAGATTTTGTCCCTGAAGTAGTGGAATAACTAAGTTAGCTTTGATTTGAAACTTTGCTAAAATGTTAATATGACAGCCACTCAAATCTTCACTATAAATGTCATTGATAGCTAAAAATTTTCCTTTGGCATAATCTACTGCACAATCTTCACCGAAACAACGATCTTTGACAGGAATTGCTATTGCAGAAGGGAATTCTGGTGCTACATCTTCAGCAACAAACGCTCCCCAATGGTAGTTTGAATCCAACTCAAACTGAAAGATTCCTACGCGATCTGCTTGTAGTAACTGTCTGGTTTCTTGGGTCGCTTTCTGGAAAATTATCTGAGTATCGAGACTTTGGCGAATCGTTTGAGTTACTTTTTCTAGTAACTGAGAAGCCTGTAACTGTTTAGCCACAGTTATTTCAGCTTTCTTACGAGTTGTAATATCTTCCCTAACTGCTAAATACTGAAAAGGCTGCTTTTGCTCATCTAAAAAAGGAACAATAGTCGTACTCACCCAATAAAAAGTACCATCCTTGGCCTTATTTTTGATCTCACCTTGCCAAATTTGACCACTACTAATGGTTTGCCATAAATCCTCGAAAAAAGTCCGACTATGATACCCAGAGCTAATAATCCGATGACTCTGGCCAATTAGCTCTTCAGGAGCGTATTGTGATATTTCGCAAAACTTCGAATTGACATAAGTAATGATGCCTTTTTTATTTGTGATAGCAACAATTGAAGACTTATCCAAGGCATACTTATAATCAGCTAATTCTTTAATAGAATTATTAATTTGCTTTTCTGCAAGGCTATGATTACCTAGTAGGTTTTCTTGTCCGCCCAGATCTTCATAAGTACCAACAATCCCTGTTACTTCACCCGCTTCATCATGTAGGGGGACCTTGTTGATTTTAAGCAAAATTGTTCTACCATCAGCCTTGAGTCGTGGTCTGATGATATCGAGTTCGGGGGAGTTACTTTCTATAACTCGAAGATCAGATTGGCGAGAAAATCCTGCTTCTTCCTCCGCCCAGGGCAACTCATAATCACTTTTACCTATAATTTCTGCGGTAGTAAAACCTGCATCTTCGGCAAACTTTTGATTACAGCCCAAATAAACCGAGTTTCGATCTTTCCAAAAAATGGCATGAGTCAGACTATCAATTACTACTGCCAAAGATTTTTGAAATACTATATTGCGATCGCCCTTTTGATGCTCCTTATCTAGTGCCTTGCGTCGACGCGGAGTCGCATCACTGTTAATACCCATCTAAACTGTAGTTTGGTTCCACTCTTGCCTTACCTATATTTCCCTCAACAAATAACTAAATTTGCAAAACAAGAATAATTTGAGAAAAGCGAATATCTTTATATGGATAGAACCGACTAAAAATTGAATATTGTCAGACTCTAAGCTGCGAGAAGATTCTTATGTGATTTCCCTACTTTCTTGAGGTATAGGCTATGCTTGCGTAGGTATTTATCAACTTTAAGAATACTTTTATTAATAAAATCCATTAAGTTTTATGACAATTGACGTTGTTCTGACTCTTAGCGTTTTGGGGCTAGCTCTACTAGCTTTTGTTTTTGAGTTGCTACCTGCGGACTTCATCGCATTTGTCGTAGCAATTGTACTCATGTTGATGGGGTTAGTAACTCCTGAACAGGGAATTGCGGGATTTGGCAATACCGCCACCATTACGGTGATGGCAATGTTTATTCTTTCTGCTGGTGTTACTCGTACAGGGGCAATTCAAGTAGTACGAGATCTGCTAATTGCTAATGGAGGAAAAAATGTCACCCAACAAATAGTCGTTATGGGGGCAATTGTTGGTCCGATCAGTGCTGTAATTAATAACACTGCCGTAGTTGCTATTTTTATTCCGATTATTGAAGACTGGTGCAAAAAATTAGGTATTTCCGTATCTAAGCTCTTGATGCCACTATCTTTTGCTTCAATTTTGGGTGGGACTCTAACTTTAATTGGAACTTCCACAAATATTTTAGCTAGTGGTTTATCAGCACAAGCTGGTTATGGTGAATTCAAACTATTTCAATTTACGCTACTAGGAATTGTCATCTTTTTGATCGGACTGCTTTACTTGGCGGTGTTTACTCCTAGATTGGTTCCCAGCCGCAAAAAGCCTCGCAATGGCACCATTGGCCAAAGCTATGAACTCGATGACTACGTTACGGAGGTTGTAGTTTCTCCTGATTCCACCCTGGTTGGTAGAACAATTAATGAAAGTGGAATTCAACGTCAGTTTGATATCGATATTTTAGAAGTAATTCATGAAGGAGTACATTTCCCGCAGCCAATTGGGGATAAGAAGATTAGTAGAGGTGACATCTTAATTGTGCGGGGGAGTCGCGAAGTTCTCTTACAAATTAAAGATGAAAGAGCGATCGAAATTTTGCCCGATGTCAAATTCAACCAAGCAGGACTCCAAGCTGAACTAAACACTGGCGCAGAAAAAATTGGCGAAATCCTTATTTTGTCCAATTCGCGCTTGATTGGCTCCACCCTCAAAGATTTGCGCTTTCGACAACGTTACAACGGCACAGTCTTGGCAATCCGTCGTGGACAAGATCTGATTAGAGAAAGACTGGGAAAAGTTCCTTTACGTTTTGGCGATTTGCTTTTGGTTCAAGGCCCCAAACAAAGTTTTCGCGGACTGCAAAATTCACGAGAATTGTTAGTACTAGAACAGCGTGATGTCGAAAACCTCCGTCTCGATAAAGCCAGAATCGCTGTTGGCATTTGTATTGGGGTGATTTTGGTGTCAGCATTTAACCTAATCCCCATCATGGTAAGTTCCCTTTTGGGTGTTGTACTGATGGTGCTTACTGGTTGTCTCAAACCAGGAGAAATTTATGGTTCCGTTCGTTGGGATGTGATCTTTCTATTGGCAGGGTTAATTCCTTTAAGTACGGCCATGGATAACTCAGGAGCCACAGAGTTGTTAGCCCAACCACTTTTGGCCGTGACCAATCATTTATCTGGTTACTGGATTTTGCTGCTCTTCTACATCATTACTTCGGTGTTGACTTCTATTTTGTCGAATAATGCAGCAGTTTTGTTAATGATTCCCCTGAGTGTTCAGGTAGCAACCTCTCTAAGCATTAATCCGATCGCAGTTATGTTTGCGGTTACTTTTGCCGCTTCCAATAGCTTTATGACTCCCATCGGCTATCAAACCAACACCATGATTTATGGCCCTGGAGGCTACCGTTTCATGGATTTTATTCGCCTGGGTACTCCTTTGAGCATCTTACTGGCCGTAATCACCCCCGCTTTGATCATTTTGCTTTACGGTTTATAGAGCCAGTTTTTCAATTATTCAATTCAGCATGAACCAGAAACTAAACATCCTAATTAGCAACGATGATGGCATTTTTGCCCTTGGGGTACGTACTTTAGCTAATACTTTGGCCAAGGCAGGGCATCAGATCACCGTGGTATGTCCAGACCGCGAACGTTCTGCTACGGGGCATGGTTTGACTCTACACCATCCCATTAGGGCGCAAGAGGTAGAGTCAGTATTTCATCCTGAGGTCGTTGCTTGGTCTTGTTCTGGAACTCCTGCTGATTGTATCAAGTTTGCGCTGAGTGCTGTGATGGAACAAAAACCCGATTTAGTACTTTCGGGCATCAATCATGGCCCTAATTTGGGAACCGATGTGCTTTACTCAGGGACAGTATCCGCAGCTATGGAAGGTACCCTCGAAGGTATTAGCAGTATTGCTTTTAGCCTGACTAGCTTTACCGACCACAAGTTCCAAGTGGCAGCAGACTTTGCTGTCAAATTAGTTAAGCAACTAGACTTTGCATCTTTTCCCAAACCTGCTTTACTCAGTGTCAATGTACCTCCTGTGGCAGCTTCCGAGATCAAAGGCGTGATTGTCACTAGACAAGGTTTGCGTCGTTATATTGAAAATTTTGAAAAACGCTTCGATCCTCATGGCAAAAGCTACTACTGGTTAGTGGGTGAGATCATTGAAGATATTCCTCAACCAGAAGATCCTAATTTACCCGCTCATATTCTGACCGATGTGCAGGCAATTCGCGATCGCTACATTACAATTACCCCTCTACAGTACAATCTCACCGATTCCGTAACGGCTAAATATCTCCACCAACTAGATCTCAATTGTTAGTCTGGCTTGTTAATTTGCATCTGGGATAAAATTCCACTGACAAAAGGTAGCGGCTTGCCCTAGCTTCTGTCCCTGGAGATCGCTTAAATTCCAGATAATTGCTTGCTTAATGTCAAATCTTTGTCCATTACTAGCAATTCTAACTCCCGAATAATCATCGATATAGCCTTTAACCTGAGCTTGTTCGAGCATGGCTGCTCTCTGGGCACGATTAACAGGTTCGGCTGTCAAACGAGAAGGGGTTTGAGTAAAACTTTGCCAATCCATAACCCACAAATCGAGAGCTGTTTGATTGCCATAGTTAAGGACTGGATCAGCTTCTATGCCATGAGAAACCACCACAAAATCAGCTTGAAAAAGCTGTTGGGCTTGCTTTATCTCATTACCCTTGCGAGGTATGAGTTCGTAGCCTAAAACTTGCTCAAAGTTATCTAGCAAAATCTGAGTCCAACTTATAATTTGTGGTTGCAACCAGAGAGAATCATTCATTGCGAGATAGAGAAGATAGCTTGATTATTTGGCTGGTAATAAAAATAGCTAATAGCAAATAGCTAAACATCATCACCACATTACCAACAGGGACAATACCTCTAGTCAGATATCGATAACTAGTAAACAAAGAAAAATGCTCTAGCAAAGTAGCAGTAGTCCCCTGAGCACTCTTGCTAAATAGATCGAGTAGCCAGAAGCCTGTAAACAAACCACAACTGGCAATAAACATGTAAAAACGGTTTTTTAGCCAAGCTGCGATCGCTAAATGCCAACTAAAAATTACGGCTGCCAAAAGAATTAAACTGCCATGAGCCAGCAGAGGAACCACAGGACTAATTTTAGGTTCGGTAGCCCCAAAGATAATTATTTCGTAAATCACTAGAGGCAGCAAAAGAAAAATAAAATAGCTTACCCTAGCAAGCAACTTACCCCACACCAACAAACTAGGAGTCAGAGCGGCTTGTAATCGTGAGTAATTGCGTGTTTGTTTGACTCCTCGCCAATCAAGCTCTAGAGATATTAGGGCAATAATCCACCAACACAAAGACCCCAAAAAGTCGAACAAACTATTGAGTAGGATGGCAACTATATCCAAAGAGCCAAGAGTCAAACCCTCTTGTTCTCCAATTGCTAATTGAGCGACGACTCCTTGAGAACCCAACAGAATTTCTGCCACATAAAACCCAGTTACTAACCAGAAAATACCTGTGACAAACCAAACCCAAGGAGAACTAAAACACCGTTGCAACTCCTTCTGGACAATAAAAGCCGTATTCATGATGATTATTTTGTCGGCAAGTTTTAATCATCCATTTGCCAAGGCTGGGTGATGTTGCCTTCATCAAGGATTTTCTTGGGTCTGACAACTACTACCAACCGACCAATAATTTTGTCTTGAGGAGCATTTTCCGACCACCGCAGCTCGATACTATCAGCAGTATCCAACAAGAAATAACTATTGACATCCCAAGTAACAGCAGCACGATCTACGATTACCAATACTTCCTCGACATTGCCAGAAAGGGACTTAGGTAAGCGATCGCTAGTGCAGATATAACTTACAGGATCTTCCGCCTTGAGTACAGATTGCCAACCAGGCACGGGGACATAACTACCGCCTTGCTCTAGGGTCACGCTACGGAAAGGTTCTTCAATTTCAACTTTATTAACTGCTGCAATTTCTTGACTGGTAACGGGATATTTTCCTGCCAAAGGCAAAATACGAATAATTTCTTCGTCGGTATCGAGACGATAAATAGGCAACAAAGGGGCAGTATGGGTCGCAACTACAGTAAAGTCGCTGAGAAGTTTTTCAATTGCCGATCTAGCAGAGTCACTGTGAGCAAATTTTAAGCCTTTAGCAATTAGACGCGATCGCTCTTGCAGGTCCTTACGTTGGCGAGCGTGTTTCCAGCAGGTGTAGGCCACCATATCCCCAGGGTTGCGAGTAAAACCTTCTGGAAGTTGAGAGATTCTGCACACATCTCGGACCACACGAGTAACTTCATGCGCTCCATCAACATCGAGTTTTTTCTCATAGGCTAGTTGGGCTGCGTCTGCTCTTTGTTGTTGGTTGAGCAAGCGAAACTCATACAAGACATCTGTGCGAGGGCCTTTGTAATACGTTAAGACATCATCATCTGCTCCTGCTTTGGTAATGCTGTCATAAACTTGCGCAGCGACGATCACGATATTTTGTTGGCTGGCTTGAAAGCCTGATGCTTCAAAGATGTCCGCAGGATTACAACCTGCTTTTTGCAGTTCTTGGCAGGTTTTGCCCCAGTCAACCCAGCTACCTTCTTTATGGAGTAGGGATTTCATTTTGGCTTGAATTTCCGCGTCTGAAAGTCGATCTGAAGAGTTGGATGCTGATGGACTATTCATGATTGTTGTTCTCCGATGGGCACAAAGAATTATAGCAGTATGCTCTGGGATTGCGATTTTGGTTTGGTATGGACCAGCGATAATCAAGGTTTTGGAGGTTTAATACCTAAAAGCCTTAATGTGCTTAAGATTTTTCCTATCAAGAATTGCCTTATCGAGATATGTCCATTCGAGATTCGCTCCTCTAAGATTTATCTCTTCAAGATTTGTTTCTAAAAGATCCGCATCTTCAAGGTATCCTCCTCTGAGAATTGCCCCAAGAAGATTTGCCTTACTTAGATCTGCCCTAATAAGATTTGCTCCTTCAAGAATTACTATTTTGAAAACTATTTTTCCAAGGTATGTACCTGTAAAATTAAGCTATCGTAGATATTCAGAGATAATACTTGGATTCATTCGCTCCTCTTCTATAGAGTTCTGTAAGCGAGCCAGCTATCTGTTGATAGTAAATTGAGATTGCCACTGAATACCAGTTTTTCTCTTAATTAAAATTACTGCAACAATGCAAGACAACTAATAGAGCTTCTTCAGCATTTCTGGCTTGTCGAGATTCTTCCTCATAACTCAATCTAGGATCTAACTTTTCCATCGGCATCCTATGTTTAAGCATAAACTCAATTAATCTAATGTGAGTGGTGGTTAAGAAGATAAGGCTAAGTGATCGACAGCAATAATAGTTTTTTGAACTGTAATACCGTATTGCGGTTCTGCCATAGCATCAGATAACACAACTAAAATCAGACATACCCTAATACTACAAACCTACTGGGATTTCGGAACAAATATCGGGTCAGTTCAGTGACACACTTTAGACGCACAATCGATAGATTGTTTACTTATTCTTAAGCCGATTTTCAGAATTCCCCAGATGAATTCACGCTAGCTTGTTAAGTGAAAATACTTAACTCTCCAAACTTTTTAGTACATACATAAGCTAGTGAAAATATTATTTGTGATCACTAGGGCTGATACCGTCGGAGGTGCGCAAATTCATGTCAGAGATATGGCTGTTGCGCTCCAAAAAGAAGCTCACGAAGTCCTAGTGTTAACTGGGAAAAAAGGCCCCTTCAACCAAGTACTAAGCTCCGTTGGCATCAAGTCCGTCTGTTGCGAGACTCTGGTTGCCCCTATCAAGCCATTTCAGGATTTGCGTAGCCTCAACTTCATCCTTAAGACCGCGCGAGTTTTCCAACCAGATTTGCTATCGTTACATTCCAGCAAAACAGGAGTTTTGGGAAGAGTTGCCAGCCGAATTTTAAATATCCCCTGCACCTTTACAGCTCACGGTTGGTCTTTCACCGAAGGTATTCCCGAACCCAAAAGAAGCATCTATCGCACCATCGAAAAAATTAGTGCTTGTTTAGCGAGCAAGATAATTTGTGTCTCTGAGCATGATCGGCAGATAGCTGTTGACGTTGGCATTTCTAGCGATCGCCTAATTACCATCCACAACGGGATTAACGATATCGAACCATCCCAAGCAGAGAACTCTGCGCCTTCGCCATGCAAATCGGTCAAGGTCGTCATGGTGGCTCGCTTTGCGCCCCAGAAGGATCACCACACCTTACTCAAAGCCTTGCAAAAGTTGGACGAAGTAGAACTAATCCTGGTGGGCAGCGACCTAGGAAACCATCAGATGCAAACTTGGCTGGCAGAGCTTGGCCTAACTTCGAGGGTGAAATTACTCGGCTTCCGTAATGACATCTCAGAAATCCTGAAACAAGCAGACATTTTTGCTTTGATCTCCCATTGGGAGGGTCTACCCCTGGCGATTTTGGAAGGGATGCGTGCGGGCTTACCTGTAGTAGCGTCCGATGTCGGCGGAGTCAATGAAACCATCATCGATGGCGAAACTGGCTATCTAATTCCTCGCCAAGATTCCGAAACCTTAGCAGATAGATTGCAGCAATTAAGCAAAAACCCTCTACTAAGACAGCAAATGGGCCAAGCTGGTCATCAGAAATACCAAGCGGAATTTAGTTTTGAGCAAATGTACAACCAAACCTTAGCTATCTATCAAACAATCAACTAGTGGACGTGAGTTAGAGAGTGGGGTACTTCTAGATTGTTATTTTCCATCAGAACCCGATCACACATAATTGCTTGAGGTGACCCATCAGCTACTACTCGGCCTTGATTGAGCAAGATTACCCGATCGCATATTTCCAAAATCAGTTCGAGATCGTGAGAAGAAACCATGATAGTTTCTTTAGATGCCTGTAAAAAGCGGATCAATCTCCGGCGTGCTTTGAGATCTAAGTTGGCACTAGGCTCATCGTAGAGGATAACTTGAGGTAGCATTGCTAAAACAGAAGCGATCGCTACCATACACTTCTCCCCTCCTGAAAGATGATGGGGTACACGGTCTATCAGATGAGATACTCCAGTCAAAGACAAAGCTATTTCTACTCTTTCCGCCACCTCTTCAGGTGACAAACCCATATTCTCAGCTCCAAAAGCAACATCATCCCGCACTGTCGGACAAAATAGCTGGTCATCAGGATTCTGAAAAACTAAACCAATATCTGGATTAAACTCCCCTGGAACAACAGTTTTATCCAAAATTTTTACTTCACCATAATTGGGCGTTAGCACTCCACACACCGTCATAAACAAAGTCGTCTTACCAGCACCATTGGCTCCGATCAAACCGACTTTTTCTCCCGTACAGACATCGAGATTAACATCGGTTAAAACTGCTCTATCCTGACCATAGTTAAACCCAAGGTTGTTAATGGCAATAGTTGTTGTCGTTGCTCGTAAATTCTGCGCTAGTCTAGTTAATTCTTTCATCAATTATTCCCCAACATCCTGATTATTTATGTAATTGGCTTTTGCAACGATTAGAGCCACCATCCTTCGATAATCAAAATAATTACTGCTAGCACTAAACAAGTTATTGTCCCCCAAAGATGGAAGTGTTGCTTCTGGCTGAGATTCTTGGCCCAAAAGGCTCTTTTTCTGACTGGTTGACTGCCATAGCCTCTGAGAATCATGGCATGGTAAATCTTGTGTGATCGCTCATAACTCCGAACAAATAAGCTTCCTACCAAACTTGCCATTACTTGAAGCTGACGGCGATTTATTTGGTCATGCTTAAAACCTCTGAGTCTCACTGCTCTTTGCATACGGTTCAGAGTTTCCCCCAACTCCTCCAAATACCGATAAGCCAGTAAAGTCATATCAACAATGGCTCTTGGCAAACCCAAAGCTTGCAAGGCCTTAATACTTTTCAAAAAAGGAGCAGTCCCAAATAAGACAATACTTACGGTCAAAATGCACAAAAAACGCACCGCAATCATCAATGCTATCTGACAACCTTCTTGCCTGATACTGAGCCAACCATACTGCCAAATAACCTCTTGTCCTGCGGTAAAAGGTAGAAAAAAAACTACCGCTAAAATAAACCAGCCAGGATAACGCAAACGCGATCGCAGATAAGCTAATGGTAATCGTGACAGACAAAATAGAATCAAAGCAATAGCAATAATTACAGGCAACAAAATCAGATTTTTAACAAAAGAAAAAGCAAAAATCAAACTCAATAAACCAATGAGCTTATATTCTTGTTGCCAACTATGAATCGGCGACTTTAAATAGGCATAGCGATCAAGAGATAGCTTCATAAAAAAATAAAACTGACTAGACTTTCTGTTACTAGTTTGGTAACTAGATTTAGCAATTAAGCCTTAAGCAATTCGGGCTTGACTTTCTCCAAAAAATTGACAATCATCACGGTGAAAGTACCTTCAATTATGGCCTGCAGCAAATAGCTACCTAAGGACAGATAAATTGCGGTCTTTTCCGCAGTTGCATCTAAGTCGGGGGAAATAGTTGAGATCGCTACAGAAGCAAAAATAGTTGCCGAAATTAAAACAGCCACCGAACCACTAAGAAAAGCCAAGACCTTAGTCCAAAATTGCCTCCTTCTGGAAATCCGAGAGCGCAAGCGAAAAATATAATAGGCAACTAGGGCAGGAACCCCCATAATTACAGCGTTAATCCCTAGAGTAGTCATCCCGCCATGCTGAAACATGATGGCCTGAAAAAACAAACCAATCGGAATGGCTAGAAAAGCATAGTAACCCAGCAAGGTTCCCATCATGCCATTAAGCACCAAGTGAAAACTAGTCATTGGTGGAGGTGCAGGAATATGAATCAAAGAAGCAAGAAAAAAAACCGCCGTAAACATTGCGGATTTTGGGATATTGACTCGCTCCACTTTGGCATCACGTTTGATCTCGCGGAGAGCATACCAAATAAACCCTCCAGAAATACCATACCCAGCTAAACACACACTAGGAGGAACAAAACCATCAGGAATGTGCATGAAAAATTAACGATGTAATGTACTGTCCAAAAATATCTTGAGCTATTTACGGGAAAAATACAAAGCCGTCCCTACAAATCCCCAGCTTGCCGCGATCGCCATCAGCCACTTTTGACCCCAAGAATAACCACCTAGAAGAGGTTTAGAAGTTGTGGCCAAAGTTCCTTCTGTAAGAGGTATCCTGACAATACTGCCATGTCCAGACTGTCGCACCTTTACATCCCAAGTCCCCTTTAGTTGGCGATCAGGCACAAAAGTAAATTCACCTAGCTCATTAGTTACACCTGTGAGCCAAGCCTTCTCTGGATTTTGGGGCGAGTAGACAACAGCTTGAGCATTAGCCATTGGAGTACCGTCCTCATAAATAGCCTGGATAACTATAGCAGGGGTAGTTTGATAGACAATTTTTGCTCCATGAGCCAAAGCTGACTGAGAAATCGGAGAAACTGATAGCCCCCAGCTAAGCACAGCTAAAAGAAACAACGACCTTTTCATAATCGGTCTTTTCATAATCCACGTATCCAGCCCAAGACTATCCTTACGATGATTGTAGAACCTCAGTTCCAAGGCGCAAAAAACCACCTACATTTCTCATTGAGTCGTCAATAAACTTAATTTACTGTTTAAACTTTGTTTTACAACGCCTTTCCTCTATATGGGCCAAACCGAGAACAGCTTTGTTGAGTTGTTGCAATTCTGCTGGTTTTAGTTGCGGATGTATTCCCAACAAAAATAACTGACAGAAAGAGCTAAACCTAACTCAAATTTGATAGTGCGATCACCTTCTTGAACATTACCAACCAGAACCAGGGTTTGAGCAGTAATATCTGTAATACCCTGAGGAATCATCAACTACGACAAAAAATCATAAAAACCTGGCTCAACCTCCACTGTTGCAACTGGATTGTTCTGGGTTAAGTCTACGATTTTGGCAGTATCAAAAAACTGAACTCAAGAACTGGAATCAACAAACTGACTTTCACTTACACATTTAACGAAATTGCTGCACAATTAGCTTCCATTTTCCTCTCGCTCACCAAAGCACAATCAAATTCAAGTGGTCAACAACTATTATTAGTCATCATTCCCTGACTAATAAAATAAACTCTTCCCCATTAGCCCTCCAAGTCAGTTGACCTAACTGGTCTCTTGTCTGCCACAAAATTTGAGCTGGGTTGCTATTTACTTTGGTGCGACATCCCGTAAGTGCGCCCAAAAATAAAAAACCAGGAATTCTTTTACTTAACTTCATATACTGAGATTCCGCCTGATTTCGCCTACTTTTCATTGCAAGTAGTTCATAATTACCGCCACAAACAGCAGAACTGTAACGATAATTTACTTAAGGAGGAAATTTTTTAATCTTTTCTTGAGATTCATACAATCATCTCTAACCTAAGATATGTATGACTTTTAGAAGTATTGCAACCAAGGTAGTTAACGCTAATGGTCAAAATTTGTATTATTGCCTACAATGCAGAGAGGAGAAATTTGCGTGGAAATTTAAAGCATTTTTTAATTTTCTTCATAAATTTACTCTATGAAGACTGCAAAATCTTCACCACATTCACAGCGATCGAAGCTAAAATCTAAAGGAATCAAAAAATTCTAGTCAAATATACTTAAGCTGCCAAAAAATCAAATCGCGATTAAGCTAGGTAGAAAGTCATTTATTTGACGGCCAGTCTACTGAGAGTAGAGAGGTAAAAAAAAGCACAATCAATTTCTTAATCTAGTTCACATTAATATTGAGAACTTTCTGAGCTTATGAGGTTGTGAAACGTGAAAAACCTTGAATACTAATTTTCAAGGACGTTTTTTGCGGACTGATGCTACTGATGCTTTGTGAGTTGACTCACTCAGGCAATAGACTTTGTGTCACTGTCGGAGCTTTTTGAAGGAAATAAAATGGGAACATCGGTTTCCGAAATAACCTTCTAAGATGACATTTGCTAAAAGCCAGTACATCCAAGACAAGAGGAAATGTGTCTGACAAGAGCACGTGCGGACAACGAAAATCGCTCACCGTTAATTTTTTTTGAAGGAGCAAGAGGAAAAGAGCATGACCCAAGCTAATCAAGCAATAGTATCGATCGCAGGTGCAAAAAGTGAATTGGAAATCCTCATTGATGAGGGAAACAACAACCGCAACAAAGAGGATGATATCGAAGTCACCATCGACCTTTCTACCAGCACGAAAGACAAAGGTCGACGTAGTAGCGAAAGAGGACGTAAAAAACCCTACACAGAAGACTCTATTCGTATCTACTTGCAAGAGATCGGTCGTATTCGTCTGCTCAGAGCAGAAGAAGAGATTGAATTAGCTCGGAAAATTGCTGACCTGTTAGAGCTAGAGCGAATCCGCGAAGATAGAGAAGATTCTCTTGATCGCGAAATTAGCGATGCCGAGTGGGCGCAAGAAGTAGATATGGAGCTACGCCCCTTCCGCCGTCGGCTCTACCTTGGTAGAAGAGCTAAAGACAAAATGGTACAGTCCAACCTTCGTTTGGTTGTATCGATCGCTAAAAAATATATGAATCGTGGTTTATCTTTCCAAGACTTAATTCAAGAAGGTTCTCTTGGTTTGATCCGTGCAGCAGAAAAATTCGACCACGAGAAAGGTTATAAATTCTCTACTTATGCTACTTGGTGGATTCGTCAGGCAATCACTCGTGCGATCGCAGACCAGTCTCGCACCATTCGCCTCCCCGTCCATTTATACGAAACTATCTCCCGTATTAAAAAAACTACAAAAATTCTTTCTCAAGAAATGGGTCGCAAGCCTACCGAAGAAGAAATTGCAGAACGCATGGAAATGACAATTGAAAAATTGCGCTTCATTGCAAAATCTGCTCAGTTACCTATTTCTCTTGAAACTCCTATTGGTAAAGAAGAAGATTCCCGTTTAGGTGACTTCATCGAAGCTGACGGCGAAACTCCCGAAGATCAAGTATCTAAGAGCCTACTCAGAGAAGATCTAGAAAGCGTTCTTGATACTCTAAGCCCTCGCGAAAGAGACGTACTTCGTTTGCGCTATGGTCTAGACGATGGTCGTATGAAAACTCTTGAAGAAATCGGTCAAATCTTCAACGTAACTCGCGAGCATATTCGTCAAATCGAAGCTAAAGCACTCCGCAAGCTACGCCACCCCAACCGTAACAGTATCCTTAAAGAGTATATCCGTTAATTTTTAAACTAAATTCTATTTATAAGAGCTATTGGCATTTTTGCTGGTAGCTCTTTTTTTTGTTAGTCTCGTCAGGCGAGATAATATCAAGCAGGATCGAGATAGTTAATGGTTTATTGCTTTGCAGCCAATTTCTGATTTATGTCTCTTGGTAAATTGCAGTTGCAACCCCTATCAGCACAATAGCTCCACCAAGAAGTAAAGTCGTCGAGGGAACTTCTTGAAAGATTAGTACGCCAAGAATACCGGAGATAATTGGTTCGAGTAAAATCGTCAAAGCCACAAATGCAGGAGAAATCCAGCGCAAAGACCAGTTATAACTCGTGTGTCCGATCAATTGGCAAATCATTGCCATTAGCATGACATAACCATAAACTAATGGTTCATGACTGCTATAAGGAACTTGCCACAACAGGGGTAGGGGTAAAAGTGCGATCGCAGCAGTGGTATATGCCACTGTGACATAGCTAGTGGTACTCATGTCTTTTTGAGCTTGCCTACCGATCAGAATATAAAGACTAGCAAATACGGCTCCAGCTAATGCCAGCAAACTCCCCATCAGAGGATTGCGGCCAAATCCTAAATCGTCAGCACTACCAACTGCAATGATTATTCCCCCCGTTGTAGCGATCACAATGCCCCAAAGAGTAGGCTTAGTTAATTTCTCCCGCCAAAAAATCCACGATAATAAAGCAACCCAAATCGGATTGGTCGTTACTAAAGTTGCAGAAGCAACAATAGACGTAAGAGCTAAAGAAGAAATCCAGCAAGCAAAGTGTCCCGCCAGACAAATTCCGGCGATCGCAGCATAGCACAATGACTTTGAGTTTAAAGATTGCGACCTCAACTTGCCAGCATTAGGCAACAAGATAGCACTAGAAACTAATAACCGAGATGCCGCCAAAAATAGACTAAAACCAATACTCTGGTCGTTGGCTGTTTCCATTGCCAAGCGTACCCAAATCGCAGCAGTTGAAACGGCTAATACTGCAACCGCGATAACGCTATAGATTTTAAATTTACTAGGAGGCAATTCTGATCCTGAAAAAAAGTTGTTAAGATAACAAACGCAAAATAGAAATGCGATCGCGTGAGGTCGTTCTGCTATGAAAATCGGTCGTTTTCTGTTGGCAAAAGAACCAAAACTCAAAAGCCAAAGATCCTTATTTTGGCTTAGTCTGAGCTTATTTTTTTCCCTATTTTACAGTTATCTGGCTTGGCAACAGGCAATAAGTAGTGACTACATCATTCAAGATGATGCTAGGCAACACATTTTCTGGATGTTGCGTTTTACCAATAGTGAGATTTTTCCTAACGACCTCATCGCCGACTATTTTCAATCCGTTGCGCCTAGTGGTTACAAATTCCTCTATTGGTCGGTGAATCAACTTGGCATCGAACCGATTTTATTTAGTAAAATTTTGCCCAGTATTTTAGGCGTCATCCTAACTGTTTATGCTTTTGTCCTTAGCTTAGAGCTACTACCATTACCCTTCACTGCATTCGTTAGTACTCTATTACTCAATCAAAACCTTTGGCTGCAAGATGGCTTAATTTCAGGAACCCCTAAAGCCTTTGCGCCTCCATTATTAGTAGCTTTTTTATATTATTTTCTATGCCGTTCTATTCTTGGTATTTGCCTAACGATTATTCTCTTTGGTTTGTTTTATCCTTCTTTAGTTTTTGTTTGCTGCGCTTTGTTGGTAGTTTCGTTGTTGAACATCAAAAATTGGCGCATTAGCCTCAATAGCGATCACTATAAAATCGTTATTACAGGTCTGGTCGTAGCTTTTATCGTGCTGCTACCCTATGCCGTTGCCACCTCAGACTATGCCCCGACAATCACAGTTGCCCAAGCTAGAGAATTACCAGAATTTGGTGCGGGAGAAAGAGCCGGTTACTTTAATAAAAACGCTTGGGACTTTTGGTTTAACGGCAGCCGCAGTAGCTTGAGGATTCCTTCTGGTTTGATGCCACCTTTGGCTTATTTAGCCTTACTTTTCCCTTGGATTAGCAAACGTAATCCTAAGCAAGAGAAGTTACAAGTTACCAACAAAATAGATTTATTTCCGAGACTAATTATCGCTTCATTGGGAATGTTTATTATTGCCCATTTAGTTCTCTTTACCTTTCATCTACCCAGCCGATATACCCTACATACTTTTCGGATTATTATTATTTTTACGGCTAGTTTTATTTTGACTTTTATTTGGGAATTTCTATTAATCAGAGCCAGTAAAAGTAAGTCACTAGTTAAATTATTTTATGCTGGTTGCGCTCTGCTACTTGCAGTAGTTTTAGTTTTCTACCCCCACACCAGTAAAAGGTTTGTCTGGACGCGCTACGTCCAAGGTGGCGAACCCGCTCTTTATGAGTATCTACAGCAACAACCCCTCGATACGATGGTGGCATCTCTGTCGTTAGAAGCCGATAACCTACCAAGCTTTAGCCAACGTTCCACTTTGGTCAGTCGTGAATATGCTATTCCCTACCATTACGGTTATTACCAACCATTCCGCCAACGCGCTACCGACTTAATTGAAGCTCAATATAGTGAGAATCCCGAAACTATCAAAAACTTCATTACTAAATACAACATCACCCATTGGCTGATAGAACCTGGGAGCTTTAGCCCAGAATACCTTGCTAAAAATAAATGGATTCGGCAACATCGACCTACAGCCCAAAATGCGATCGCAGCTTTAGAACAGCAAAAACAACCGATAATTGCGCAACTTAAAGATAGTTGTGGTGCATACCAAAGCGATCGCTTGACTTTATTGAGTAGCGATTGTATTTTGCGACAACTCAATCATGGAAGCTAGTAATAAGTGACAGCACATAAGCTATCATTTAATTATGGTTGAGAAAATAGTTGTTGATACTAATATTCTGATTAATGTTTTGATTGGCGATCGAGACTCTGCCAGTAGGATGTTATTCCGCAAATGTTTTCATGGTGAATATCAACCTCTAATGAGTAATGCTTTATTCAGTGAATACTGCGATGTCATTAATCGGGAAAAAATTGTGCAACTTTGTCCCTTAGATCTTGAAACTAAAACCAAGTTGCTGAGTGCTTTTATGAGTGTTTGTCAGTGGGTGAAAGTCTACTACCTTTGGCGACCAAATTTAATAGATGAAGCAGATAATCACTTGATTGAGTTAGCCATTGCGGGGAATGCTTCTAAAATAGTTACCAGAAACCTCAAAGATTTTCAGCGATCGCAATTAAAATTCCCTCAGCTAAAATTTCAAACTCCAGAACAGTTACTAACAGATTAACTATGGGTACACTAACAATTCGCATTTCCGACGATAAACACGAACGCTTAAAAGCTCTAGCTGCCCACAAAGGTGTGAGCGTCAATAAATTAATTGAAGAGTTGAGTACCACGGCATTAACTGAATTTGATGCTGAAACTAGATTTCGGGCTATGGCTGCCCAGGGTAATATTGAAGAGGGTTTAGCTATTTTGGATCGACTAGACGAGCACTTTGCTCAAAGTTAGGCGATCGCTTTGGCCTATTAAGTAGTGATTGTATTCTGCGACAACTTAAGTCAAGGTCGTAAATTCTAAGCATTATATTTTGCTAGCAATTGCTGTGTTCGTTCTGTTACACGAGCTAGCTGTTTATTGTGTTTCGCTATTGTTTGTTTTTTTTCTAGATCTGTATGATCTGATTGTTTGATTACTGCCATCAATATTTTGATTCTCACTGTAAAAAGTACAGAAAGCTTGTCGGTAACTTCTTCTTTGGTGAACAGTAAGCTCGGATCTTCGCAACCAATTAGTTTCAAATAACCAGGATAACCATCATCAATCCATTTAGCCTGCCAACCTTCCCAATACATATCCATGCGATACATCAAGTCATTACCGCTACATAATGGATAACCCCAAAAAATATGGATAGTTCTGTTAATTTCATCAATATGAAGACAATCAAAAACATCCCTTTGATGAGATAGTTTTACCGTTTTTCTATTTTCTAAAATTCCCAGAAGATCCTCACCTAGTCTTAGTGTTTCCTCTAGATCTTCAGCAACCGAATAATGCAACAATCTGCCATCTGATGTTCTGTGAGATATTACGGTGCATTCGTCCTCACCGTACTCAGTATTACCCCGATCTACTTTTAGCCACCAATTGAGGTGATATTCTCTTCGCTCTTTGCTGGGTTTTTGAATCTTTGTCGGATATTTTGCGATGCCTAAGTACTGCTCCATACTAAACATTCCCCACCTAGCATGACGAATATCCCACCCTTGCCAAGTAACAGTTTGCATAAAATCAACAATAAAAGGAATTAGAGGCACATTATCAAGTAGAAGATCGCTTCCCCAAAACATCATTACCTTGGCATCGATATCTACTAAAACACCGCCTTCACCATCGTACAGAAAATCATTTTCTTTTGCTCGGCTTACCATACCAAGCGTTTCCTCCAGTCCATAAAGGATTTCAGGCAGGATGCCTGCACCAAAATAAGGATCGTAAAGGTAAGTATCGATTCCATTTTCTCTAATTACATGACCAGCACGACAACCCATTTTCTAATCTCAGATTCTTGTTTCCAATAGTTCAAGCTTACCTCGCATAAAATCCGTAATCTTCCCTTGGTCAATCCAAAAAACCTGAGCTATCCTGCGGGAGTAGATGCGTCTATATGTTATGGATTACGAGATTAAGTATCAACCAGCATTTTCCACAATCTTTGTCACTCTCGAACCAGGAGACACTATTGTTGCGGAAGCTGGGGCGATGGCTAGTATGGATAGCCAAATTAGTATAGAAACCAAACTTTCTGGGGGCTTGTTTCCTGCTTTAGCTAAGAAATTTTTTGGTGGTGAGTCTTTATTTATCAATGTCTTTACCAACAAGACCAGTCAAAATCTGAATTTGGTTTTAACCCAACCCGTTGTGGGAGATATTGCCGAAATAGAAGTTCAGGGTAAAGAAGTTTTTCTGCAACCAGGAGCCTATATCGCTAGTACGTCGGGAATCAAAATGGGCTTACGCTGGGCGGGCTTTGCCAGTTGGCTCTCTGGAGAAGGACTGTTTAAGTTGTGTATGAATGGTCGGGGTCGAGTCTTTTTCGGAGCTTATGGTGGCATTACCAAGAAGGCAATTAATGGTGAATTTGTCGTCGATACTGGTCACTTAGTAGCCTACGAGCCAGGTATAAGTATGAAAGTTCAGTTTTCCAATGGCATAATTGGCTCCCTCACTTCAGGGGAAGGCTTGGTTAATCGCTTATCTGGCAGGGGCAATATTTACCTTCAGTCCCGCAGTATTGGTGGTTTGGTTGGTTTCTTACGGACAAAAATTCGCTAAATTATGGATATAGAATTACTACATCAGCCAGAAAGTGCGATCGCACGTATTTCCATGAACTCTGGTGAAGAATTAATTGCTCAGGCAGGAGCCATGATTGCCATGAGTGGTAGCATCAATACCAGCACTACTCTACGCCGAGGTAAAGGTGGCGGATTAATGGGTGGCTTGAAACGGATGGTTGCAGGAGAGTCTTTATTCCTCAGCGTTTTTCGCTCTCCAACCAATGGCAATACTGTTTGGCTAGCTCCTAAGTTACTAGGAGATCTTTTGGTTTACGAAATGCAAGGACAGGATCTAATTGTCCAGGCTACTTCTTATTTAGCCTGTAGCTCGGAAGTAGATCTCGATGTCGGTTTTCAGGGTTTTAAGTCGCTGTTTTCTGGAGAGTCGATTTTTTGGCTGACTTTTTCGGGCAGAGGTTTAGCTTTGTTGGCTTCCTTCGGCGGAATTTATGAAGTACCGGTAGACGGTGAATACATTGTGGATACGGGTCATATTGTGGCATTTGAGCGCAGCCTCGACTTTAGCATTACCAAATCTAACCAAAGCTTGCTTGGTTCTTTTTTCGGTGGTGAAGGCTTGGTGTGTCGTTTTCGCGGAAAAGGTAAAGTATTTTGCCAAACCCATAACCCAGGTTCTTTTGGCTCGACTATTGGTTCGCAACTTCCTCCCAGATAAATAAATTAAATATCGTAATTAGTAATGAGCAAGAAGTAATAGGTAATAAACATGAATACGGAAATTCCTTATCGCATCGAGCATAATCCCGCTTATGCTTCATTGGTTCTCGATGTACCAGCCAATGAAACAGTTATGGTGGAAGCTTCGGCAATGGCAGCTATGGATAGTTGCTTGCAAATGAAGTCGAAAATGAAAGGCGGATTGATGAAAGGCATTGGCAGAATGCTAGGGGGGGAATCTCTCTTTATCAATGAATTCACCGCCCGTGGTAAAAATGGCGAGCTTTATATTTCACCAGGGGTTCCAGGAGATATCCAACACTACTATGTATCCAGTGAATGTAATCTGATGGTTCAGTCATCAGGATTTGTAGCCTGTGGGACTGGGGTTGATATGGATACCAAGTTTCAGGGTTTTAAAGGATTTTTTAGTGGTGAATCCTTATTTTTAATTAAGGTGCAGGGCAGTGGTGACTTTTGGTTTAGCTCTTACGGGGCAATTATTGAAATCCCTGTAGAAGGCGATTATGTTGTGGACACAGGATACATCGTGGCTTTTGAAGATACTCTTAACTATTCTGTAGAAAATATTGGTGGCTTATCTTTTAGTGGTCTGAAAACTGGTCTTTTTGGTGGGGAAGGTTTGGTGTGTCGTTTTTCGGGAGAAGGACGTTTATGGGTACAATCCCATAATATTGTGCCTTTAATTAATTTTCTCAATCCTTTCCGTCCCGTCAAGAATGATTAGAATTTAATGCTAGATGTCTTATTATTCTCCTCAAAGTCCCAAAAATGAAGCGGAAACTGGCGGTCAACTGATCGCAATTATTTGTGGTTTTTTGGCTTTAGCGATCGTTACTTTTTTAGCTTTTAATATCTTGGTAAATAGTGTTATTAGCTTTTTACCCTATAGCGTCGAGCAAAAGCTAGGAGCAGTAATCGCACCTATCTACGAAAAGCAAGCAGTTGATTCTCCCCAACAAAAAACCCTCAATCAACTCTTAGACCGTTTAGAAACTAACCTGCCAGCCAAACAAAAAGCCCAAAACCAATACCAAGTTTTTTATATCCCCGATGAGACTGTCAATGCGATCGCAATCCCTGGCAATAAAGTCATCATCTATAAAGGTCTATTGCAAGAAGTCGAATCAGAAAACGAACTGATGATGGTGCTAGGACACGAGCTAGGACACTTTGCAAACCGCGATCATCTTCGAGGTTTGGGTAATGCTTTGGTAATTAGGATGACTCTGGGTTTTTTCCTAGGAGATGCAGGTATTTTTCAGTCGGGAGTTGGTACTTTAGTCAGGGCAGTAAGTAACGCACAATATTCTCAAAAACAAGAAGTCAAAGCAGATACTTTTGGCTTGAATCTCTTAGACCAAACCTACAACCACGTAGCAGGAGCAACGGATTTTTTTAGCAAGCTTAGTAATAAAGAAAAGAGCGATTTTGACTTTCTCTCTTCTCATCCAGCCTCAGCTAAAAGAGTAAAAAAACTCCAACAGCAGATTAAAAGCAATAACTATAAGTTGGGTTCAATAAATAGATTACCAAAAGCTTTGAATGATTTATAACAAAGTTTAATAGTAAATTTTTACTTTGATTAAATTAATCACAAGAAGATTAAAATAACATTATCAAGAACAATCTATTTCTAAAAATCAAGCATATTTTATCAAAAAACTTTTGATACATTGAACCGCTATAGTTTTCTGTTTGAAATCGAGCTTAGTAGCAAACCGATAATGATGTCTCCCATCAGAAATTACTGCATAAAGATCATCACTAGGAGTATCTGCTTCTTTTTCTAATACAAAAACAGTAAGGTTATCACCCGACCCCTGAATTACATGTATTATGCCAAAGCAAATAAGCTCCAAAGTAAACTCTTGATCTTTAAGTAGAAGCCTTTGTGGATAAAAACAGCCATCATCTCCACAATTAAAAAGAATGCTATTACCATCTTCAATAATCAAAAGATGATTTTCTATCTCTATCTTCTCATTTAAAAGAGAAATCATAAGATTGTTTTCTTGCTGCATTGTCAAATCTTGATAGTCTGGATTATCAGTAGTTGGAACTAAACCTAGAAATCCAAAAGCATTATTTAATAACTGTTGGTTAGAAGACTGAGGAGCAATAGCTTTTTTAACTGCTAATAAATCTTTTAAAGCCTCTTTGGCAGAACTATAGCGATCTTCATAAAAAGGTGCAACTATCTTATCTAACCATCTCATAAAGTCTTCAGATAGACTTAAAATCTCTCGAAAATTGATCTTTAGTCTTGAGATGGGAAGCTCATTAGGCGGTCGCTTTGTTATCAAAAAAAGTAATGTACAACCTAAGCTATAGAGATCTGAGGCGGGCAAAACTTGACCTCTTAACTGCTCTGGAGGCATATATCCCAAAGTTCCCACAAAAGTACTAACAAAGGAATTTTTATTTCTCAGAACGTTTTGAATTGCACCAAAATCAACCAAATAAATCTTGCCATCACTTCTTCTGATAATATTTTCTGGCTTAATATCACGGTGAATAATTGCAGGATTGAATGAATGCAAATAATCTAGTATCTCTAAAATAGCAATCGCTGTGTTAATTACGGTCAATTCGTCAAATGAATGTATTTGAGTAAATTCAGCCAAAGATTGACCTTCCACAAGTTCCCTTACCAGACAAAACTGCCTGTCTGTTTTAGTGTCAATTTCAAAATAATCTAGATAATGAGGAATTGCGGGATGAGATAGATCGGCTAGAACTTTGACCTCTCTTTTAAATAGTTCTAGAGTTTTCCAAGCATCTATTTGACGAATCGAAACTATCTTTAGCGCGACATCCTGATTACTAATTGTATCTAGAGCAGCATAAGTCGTACCCATCCCGCCTTGACCAAGAGTCATCTTGATTTGATAGCGTTGATTAAGCAAATTCATAAAGAGGAAATATGGCTTTAGTGCAGAGAGAACTTAAGCTCCCTCACCTCTTAACCTAATCTTGAGTTAGAGGCTTTGACTATATTTACGTATTATTTCATAGTTCATAGTCTTTTCATGGAACTATTCACAGCTACACCCAAAATCACCATGCTTATCTCAATTTATTGTTTAAGAGATAATAAAAAATATTTCCAGAATGCAATTGCAAATAAACTTACAGATCATCGTATTGTATCTCTCCAGTTTCATCGACCCAAATTGAGATAAACTCCTCTGTCCAATGGTCTTTATCTAACTCACAGCAACTGACTTAAAAACCTTTGATATATCTAATTTTGGCTTAATGGACAATCGAGTAATGGCTTCTTGTGCTGATTCTTCAGAAGAATAAACCCCAATAGATTTAACGTCTTCTTCACCCGAAGGTAGTTCACAAACACGATCAAGTACAAACACTTTCATCTTTTCTTGGGCAGGGATTCTTCCCAATTACTTTGTGAGGATAATCGGGTTAAAGACTATCCTCAAAGTTAACTAACTAATTAAAACTCACCTTTCAGGGCATGATTACATCGATCGCAGATAGTGGGATCGTCAGAGAAACTACCAACAGAAGTGGAATAGTTCCAACAGCGATCGCATTTATGACCATCAGCTTTGACAATGGCAATAGATGCCGTCTCAGAAGTGCTTTTATATTCAGCAGCATCAATTGCATCCATGCTATCGGTTAGCTCTACTTG
>CAZSEZ010000020.1:0-28582 GCA_964606015.1 uncultured bacterium | reverse complement strand
GATCAGTTTGAAGCTCAAGTTCCATCAGATCTTGCTAGTTGTCATTTAGTAGCAGCAGGAGGCATTGCAGCCAGAGCCACAGCTCAGCATTATAAAATGGAAGATCCCACAACAATTATGCCGATTGGTTTGATTGGTAACAATGAAGGAGAACCGATTAATTTACGTGATTATGCCTTGTCTATGACCAACTTTATTAACAAAACAGCTCCAATTTTTACTGTAGTTGGTACGTCGATGAACTCTGGTAAAACTACTACCGCTGCCTATCTAATTCGAGGCTTAACTGAAGCTGGCCATAGGGTAGGTTCTGCCAAGATTACTGGAACTGGTTCTGGTCGGGATGTTGGGATGATGCGAGATGCGGGAGCGGTCAAAGTACTAGATTTTACGGATTTGGGTTTTCCTGCCACTTATCGAGTTGCACCCAGACAAATCGAAGCGATTTTTGCTAGCTTAGTCAACCACTTGAGTAGTAGTAATGTCGATGTGATTGTTTTGGAGATTGCTGATGGTTTATATCAGGCAGAAACAGCTCATCTAATTTCCTCGATGATTCTACGGCAAAATCTTGATGGCGTCTTATTTGCAACTAGTGATGCTTTAGGTGCTGCTACAGGAGTAACCATGCTCCAAGAGCGAGAGCTACCGATTTTGGCAATTAGTGGTTTGGTAACAGCTTCTCCTTTGGCAACTAGAGAAACCCAAAGAGCTACTGATTTTCCCGTCTTTTCTCCAGAAATGATCGCGACAGAAGCCTCAGAGTTTATGGCATGTGTGGCAAAACCTCAGCTGGCTTTACCTGTATGAGCAGTATTCCCGAACCTCTGCAAGGAAAGCGTAAATTACTGCTAGTACGTTTGATAATTAATAGTTTTGCTCAAGCAGGAATTACTTTAGCTAATGGCTTGTTAGTGAAGTTTGCTTTTGACAGTCTAATTAGACAAGCTACGGCAACAAAGACTCCTACCTTACTAATTGGCTGTGGTTTATTGGCAACTGCTATTGGGCTGGCTTGGTTAAGAGTTATCGAACGTACCGATGCGGAAAAAATGGGACAAAGCTACGCCTATAGCGTGCGAATGAGTCTTTATCAGAAGCTAAGTGTCATGTCTCCTCGTGCTCTGCAAAAACGGAGTCAAGGAGGAGTTGCGCTTCGCTTTGTCGGTGACCTTACCGCTTTGAGACAGTGGATTAGTTTTGGCATGGCTAGATTAGTTGTTGCTATCACTAATTTATTGGCTGCCATTGTTACCTTATTTTGGCTGAGTCCCAAGGTTGCACTTGCAGTGGGAACAGTATTCACTACTGGAATTGCAATCGCATTTTATCGGGGTCAAAATTTACAAGTTGTGACCAAAGAAGCGCGTCGTCATCTGAGCCGATTGGCAGGAGATATCAATGAAAAAGTAGCAGCGATTGCTGTAGTCCAAGTTTGCGGTCAAACTCAGCGTGAAAAAAAGCGTTTAATGAAGAGGAGTCGTAGGTTGGAATCGGCTGTAATTAATCGCAGCTTTTTGGCAGGACAGTTGCGGGGAATCTCTGAAGCCACAGTTGCGATCGCTTCTGCTACGGTTCTTTTAGTAGGAGCAAGGGAAGTTGCCAATGGCAGTATTACTCCGGGGACAATCTTGGCAGCTACCAGCATCATTGGTTTTCTACTACCGCCATTACGAGATCTAGGAAGAGTTCAGGAATATTGGCACAATTCTCGGGTGTCTCGACATAAAATCCAGCAATTCCTAGATACTCCTACTCTAGTCAAGTTAGTCGCTAATGCTCCAGACATAGAAGTGAACTCGGGACTTTTAGAGTTTGTCGAGGTTAGTGTTTCCGGTTCTTTGGATCAACTGAGTGCTGTGGCTCAACCAGGTCAAAAAATTGCCTTGGTTGGCTCAAATGGCGCAGGAAAATCAACTTTGCTATCTTTGGCGGCGCGTTTACTCGATCCTGATTCTGGCGCCATCTATTTGGATGGGCAAAATATCGCTGACTATAGTCTCATTTCGTTGCGTCGCTCTTTGGGGATGGCTTCCCCGGACTTACCTCTTCTTAGAGGCAGCATTGGTAGAAATCTTCGCTATCGTTGTCATGATGCTCCAGAATCAGAGATTAGAAGAATCTGGCAGCTTTGTGAAATTGATGCTTTATTGGCAGAGTTCCCTCAGGGGGAAAAAACTCGGATTGCTGAAGGAGGTAAAGGATTATCTTCGGGACAAAGACAAAAAATTAGTCTGGCTCGCGCGATTTTAGGCAAGCCATCTTTACTACTGTTAGATGAAATCGATGCCAATTTGGACGCTCAGGCTACAGCAATCTGCGATCGCGTTATTGCTCAGCATCAGGGTACAGTTTTGGTAATTACCCATCGCTACCAAAGACTGTTAGGAATGGATTGTATTTGGTATCTCGAAAAAGGCAAAATCGTGGAAACTGGTTCCCCACAGAAGTTATTAAATTCCGACAGCTTAACGGCTCGTTTTTTTGCTGTGAAAAATCTCAATTAAGCTAAACAAAGTTATTTTATTTATTTTTCTAGCCTTACTACATACCACTGTAGAAACTTATTTTCGCCAATATCCAGTTCATAGTAATTACTTCTCAAAGACTCAGCCTGTTCGCTAACTGTCTCAAATTTAGTTAATTCTCTAGGAATTTCCACCTCATCAGAAGCAAGTAATTTTTCTAACTTAGCTTGTAGCTCTTCTGAACTCATAAACTGTTCTGGCTGGTCGGCTTCTAGAACCACATAGCCATCTTCTTGATACATGATTGAATCTGACATAACTCTTTTAGTGATAGCTGTTAACTATTGACTTATATTGATCCTAAGCTAAAGAGCAAAAAAATAGCCTGTCAAAACAGGCCTTAAAAGTCAACTCAATTTAAAGATTCGGTTCTATCTAGATGCAACTTCGACACTAGATTCAATATCGCTAGTAGAAACTCTCACTTGATTGGTGACTTTGAGATTCTTTTGCGTAATGACTGCTGAATGCAAGAAAGGTGTCGTAACAACGGAGTCATTGGCCAGACTAAACAGAGGGTTAGATAAGATACCTGCTAAAGAAGTGACTATAACTGCGACAACCATCCCTACCTGTAGAGGACGCATTCCTGGAATATTCCAACGAATTGGTGGATAGTTTTTCACTGCTTCAGACATTTCATGAGGTTCTTTAACAACCATCATCTTAACTACACGGATGTAGTAGTAAATAGAAATTACGCTGGTGATGAGACCTAGCAAAACTAAGCCATAGATTCCTGCTTGCCAACCTGCCCAGAAAAGGTAAATCTTGCCGAAGAAGCCTGCCATAGGTGGAATTCCGCCTAGGGATAACAAACAAACACTTAAACAAAGTGTCAGCAAAGGATCTTTCTGATATAAGCCAGCGTATTCGGCAATTTGGTCGGTACCAGTACGTAGAGAGAAAAGAATGACACAGGTAAACGCACCCAAGTTCATAAAGAGATAAATCAGGAGGTAAAAAATCATGCTGGAATAGCCTGCATCAGTACCAGCGATTAAACCAATGGTGACAAATCCTGCTTGAGCGATTGAAGAGTAGGCTAACATCCGTTTCATGGAGGTTTGAGCTAAAGCTACTACGTTGCCCAGCACCATACTAAGAATTGCCAAAGCAGTAAAAATAAAGTGCCATTCTTCCGCTACAGAACCAAATGCGGATACTAGAAGACGAATTGCTAGAGCAAAACCAGCAGCTTTGGAGCCAACGGATAAAAATGCCACTACTGGGGTAGGAGAACCTTCGTAAACGTCTGGTGTCCATTGGTGAAAAGGAACTGCCGAAATTTTAAAAGCGATTCCTGCAATGACAAATACTAAAGAAATTGCTAATCCAAGGGATTGACCACTGCCTAGGTTGGCTAGGTTTGCTGCGATCGCATCTAGATTAGTTTCCCCACCTGATAAGCCATATAGCAAGGACACACCATAAAGGAAAATTGCTGAGCTTGAAGCTCCAATCAGGAGATATTTCAACGCTGCTTCGTTGGAGCGAGGATCTCGCTTCATGTAGCCCGTCATCAGGTAGGAGGAAATACTTAACATTTCCAAGGAGATAAAGACTGTAACTAGATCATTTGCTCCACAAAGAAACATCCCCCCTAAAGTGGCAGTCAGCATGATGGCGATAAATTCTGCCAAAGATGTCCCTGATTGCTGGACATAGCGGATCGACATCGGGATAGTTAGCGCCGTGGAAACAGCTACGATTCCGCGAAAAATAATACTGAGATTGTCGTTACTAAAGGAACCCAAAAAAGCCTCTGTGTTGGGAGAATCACAAATTAGGCCAAGATCCACAACTGCTGCAATAAGACCAGCGATCGCCAAGTAAGGCAACCAACGGGCAGAGCTGCGACCCAAGATTAGGTCGATTACTAAGACCAGCATTAAGGTGATAATTACTATCCCTTCGGGCAATATTGCACCCGCATTTAGCTGGCTGGCGACATTACTAGAAAAATCCATAAGGTCTTAATTTAACGATGAATTATGCGAATTATGCTGAAAGTATCAGTTCTAAAATTTAAAAAGCTTCACAATGGATTGTAACCTGCTGACTGCCCCCTTCTGGAGCAGACTGTGTTTTTTGTGTTATTTTCCGATTTGTAACCACTGATGATAAATATGATGTATGACTAAATTAAGCCTTGGTTATTTACGTTTTTAACCTTGCGCTTAAATCTTGGTTTAAAGTCCTCATCTCAGCAAGTTTTTTACTCATAGTTTTACTCCTAGGGAGTGATGTTTTTGGGCTGGAGGGACTATAACTATAAATTAAGGGGTTTAAAACTCGGTATATACAAGCGTCTAATCCACTATCTTACTGCGTTAGTTATCTTTCTATGTCAACTCTAGTTATTGTTGAATCTCCCACAAAAGCCCGTACTATTCGCAATTATCTACCCAATACTTACCAAGTAGAAGCGTCTATGGGTCACGTCCGAGATTTGCCTTCAGGGGCAAAAGAAGTTCCTGCTGCTTACAAAGACAAACCCTGGAAGAATTTAGCGATTGATGTGGACAATGACTTTGAACCAATTTACGTCATTCCCAAAACCAAAGAAAAAGTTGTTAAAGAACTCAAATCTGCTCTCAAAAATGCTGATGAGCTGATCCTTGCTACAGACGAAGATCGTGAAGGAGAGAGTATTAGCTGGCATCTACTGGAGATTCTCAAGCCAAAAGTGCCTGTTAAACGGATGGTTTTCCACGAGATTACTCAAGAAGCCATACAAAAAGCTCTTGAAGATTGTCGAGATATTGATCGCGATCTAGTTCACGCCCAAGAGACAAGAAGAATTTTAGATAGGCTTTATGGCTACACCCTCTCCCCTCTACTTTGGGAAAAAATTGGCTCTAATCTATCTGCTGGGAGAGTTCAATCAGTAGCTGTTAGGTTAATTGTGAGTAGGGAACGGGAGCGGAGAGCTTTCCAGTCTGGTAGTTACTGGGATCTCAAGGCTCAATTAGAACAAGCTGATTCTCTATTTGACGCCAAGTTAATTAGCCTAGGTGGCAAGAAATTAGCTACTGGTGCTGATTTTGATGCGGATACAGGGCGAATTGCTGAAGGTAGAGATGTAATCCTACTTAATGAAACCGAAGCTACTGACCTTCAAGAAAGCCTCAAAGACAAAACTTGGACAGTTAGTGATCGCAAGGAAAAAGCGGTTAAACGTAGACCTTCTCCTCCATTTACTACTTCTACCTTGCAGCAAGAAGCTAACCGTAAGTTAGGAATGTCAGCTCGGGAAACTATGGGGGTAGCCCAGAAACTTTACGAACAGGGCTTTATTACCTATATGCGTACTGATTCGGTACATCTTTCTCAAGAAGCGATCGCAGCGTCGAGAGCCTGTATTGAAAGCAAGTATGGTAAACAGTATCTCAGCCCAGAACCCAAGCAATACAGTACTAAAAGCAAAGGGGCACAAGAAGCTCACGAGGCAATTAGACCTGCGGGACAGACTTTCCGTACTCCCAAAGAAACAGGACTTAAAGAAAAACAGTTTAAACTCTATGACCTGATCTGGAAGCGGACTGTAGCTTGTCAAATGGCAGATGCCAGACTGACTCAAATAGGAGTCAGCATTAGTGTCGAAGCGGCAATATTCCGTGCTTCTGGTAAGAGGATTGATTTTGATGGGTTTTTCCGTGCCTATGTCGAGGGTTCTGATGACCCTGATGCGGCGATCGATAACCAGGAAATCGTTTTGCCACCTCTAGAGGTAGGTGATAATCCCACCTGCCAAGAGCTAGAGGCTTCAGGACACGATACTCAACCTCCAGCTCGCTTTACTGAGGCATCCTTGGTAAAAACTCTAGAGAGTGAAGGCGTAGGTAGACCAAGTACTTATGCCAGTATTATCAATACCATTATTTCTCGCGAATACGTTCAAAAACGTGGCAGAGCTTTGGTTCCTACCTTTACTGCTTTTGCTGTTACTAGTTTGCTGGAAGAACACTTTTCTGAACTGGTAGATCTGAGTTTTACTTCCCGAATGGAACAAACTTTAGATGACATTGCGATTGGAAAAGCTAGTTGGTTGCCTTATCTCAAGGAATTTTATAAAGGAGAAGCGGGTCTGCATACTCAAGTAGAAGCCCGTAAAGGTCAGATTGATCGCGATAGTGCCAAAACTATCAAACTAGATAACCTAGAAGCCAAAGTTCGTATTGGGAGATTTGGGCCTTATATCGAATTTGAAAATGATAAGGAAGAATCTCTTAGAGCTTCGATTCCTCAAGACGTTACTCCTGGAGATCTTAGTTCCGATCAGATAGCTAGTATCATCAAGCAAAAGATTGATGGTCCAGATAAACTAGGCTTGTTTCCTGAAACAGGGGAGCCGATTTACTTACTTTCTGGTCCCTATGGTCCTTATGTTCAGTTGGGCATGAAAACTGAAGAGAATCCTGCCCCAAGAGTGGCATCCTTACCCAAAAAACAGAAACTGGAAGATGTCACCATTGAGATGGCGGTTGAGTTTCTAACGCTGAAGCGTTTGGGAATTCATCCTGATAAAAAAGAACCAGTATACCTACGCCAAGGGCCTTACGGTCACTATTTCCAGCTAGGGGAAAAAAGTGAAAAGAATAAACGCCCCAAAATTGCTTCACTGCCAGCTCATATCCCAGTTGAGAAAGCCGATCTAGAAGTAGCCTTAGACTATCTTTCTTTGCCACGTCTTTTAGGGGAACATCCTGACTCTAAGGGTAAAGTTAAGGCCAGTATTGGTTTTTATGGTCCTTACATTGTTCATGAATTTAAACCAGAAGGCGAAAAGAAAACCCAAAAAGACTACCGCTCTCTTAAAGAAATTGATGTCTTAGAGGTAACCCTGGAAGAAGCTTTAGAGATTTTGGCACAGCCCAAACGGGCTCGTGGTGGCCGAAAACGGAAACCTCTTAAAGAGCTAGGGATGCATCCAGAGGATAAAGAACCAGTAAGTGTTTTCAAAGGTCCTCATGGTCACTATGTCAAACATAATGATGTGAATGCAGCCTTACCAGAAGGAGAAACGGTAGAATCTATTACCTTAGAAGTTGCTTTGGCTCTGATTGCCGATAAGGCTGGGGGGAAAAAGAAAACAACTAAGAAAAAAGCTACCACCAGAAAGAAAACTACAGCCAAGAAGAAAACTACTACAGCTAAGAAAACAACCAAAAAAAAAGCTGCTAAGTAATTGGATTTTTCTTGATTTTTACTTTCTGACTCAGGATCAGTATTTTCGGACACCTAAGAAAAAATCAATTAGTAAAGTCCGTGTAGACAATAGCTAAGATCTAGAGCTGATTAGATCTTAGCTAGAGTATCTAATGCTTTTGGGTAAAACTTAATTGGAATTTAATAGCAATAGTTCAAATCTTAGCAAAGGATCATAAGGGTATACCGCTAGCATCCAATTTGTTGTCTGGCAAATACCTTTGAGTGGATCTTATGTATGTCTGACTTGGACTTTTGTTTGATAACTCCTAGCTACAAATCTGATTTTGCTCGTTGTAGACTGCTCTGCGAGAGTATCGATCTGTTTTCTTTAGTTGCTTTACATCATTATGTAGTAGTTGATGCCAGGGACTTTAAGTTATTTCAGCAGTTAGAAACTTCCAACCGTACTGTATTGACTGTCGAATCTATTATGCCTTGGTGGATTCAGAATATTCCTTTAATCAGAAATGGTTGGTTTAGCTTTAAGACCTTGCCAGTACGTAATTGGTTAATTCAGCAAATTGTGAAATTGGAGATTGCCAACCACATCCAAGAAGAAGTGTTGGTATTTGTAGACTCTGATGTGACTTTCATTCGGCCGTTTGATGTACGAGATTTAATTATTGATGGGAGAGTCAAGCTCTACAGAGAGTCAACTCCTTTATCCGATTGGCAACCAGCGTTGTCTGCTCAATGGTGTAAGTGGCGTAATAGTGCTACATCCTTACTAGATTTGCCAGCTTTTCCTGAGTACAGTGATTCCTATCCTGTAGTTAACTATGTAGGGAATTTTATTATTTGGAAAAGAGATAACGTTTTACAGTTACACCGGCATATAGAGAAAGTTACTCGGCGTTCCTGGATTGAATCGGTAGTCAAGCAGTGGTATTGCTCAGAGTATATGCTGTACGGAATTTTTGTAGATTGTATTCTTCAGGAAAAGTCTGGACATTACTGGGATTCCCGTAAAGTATCTCATGATTACTGGGATGCTAAACCTTTGACCGAGATAGAGCTAGAGCAATTTTTCGCTGATATTCCGTCAGAGCTTTTCGCTGTTATGGTTTCTGCTAAAGCAGATATCCCTGTCAATCACTATCAATCCTTTATCGAACAAATGTATTTAGAGTGGACTTGTGTCAAACCCAATTTAACTGTTTAAGCCAAAATACAGTTTCTGGTAAAGTTGCTTGAGACTTGCTATCTAACGTAGTTTTGGGCAGGAAGTTATAACTTTTTTTATTTGTCTAACTTTTGTTAATCAGGCTCAATCCCTATGGCTAATAGCTATACATTGGGATCTTAGAAACTTGTAGCTCTAGGATTGTTGATTTTTGGAAATGGATTTTTATTATCAGCTAAACTTTAGCCCCCAATAGGAGCAAACTAAGATTTCTTTAATAATGCTGCTTTAAATTACAGACTACAAGTCAAACTCTATATAAGATTGCTATGTACAATTTGAGCATAATAAACGAGAAGTTGATATCGCTTTACTTAGGTTTTACCTACTTAGGCTCCAAAGACCTGGCTTCCCTAATTCATCCAGCAATTGCTGTTGCCTTTGTATTTCCTCTAATTGGAATTGCTACCAACTATGCTTGGCAAACCAGACAGAGAAGATTAGCAATTAAAAGTGGTGATAAGAGCAAGATTCCTCCAGCAGTTGGCAAGGAGCATGTTCAAATTGGACGCTGGCTTACAGGCAGTGTTGTAGGAATTACTTTAATTGCTCTGGCATATTCCATTTACTTAAAAGGTATTCCTAGCTTGGAAAAGAAAGGGGAATTAGAACCTTTTCAAGTACTCTTCATAACTTTGATGTTTGTTGCCACGATCGCTGCAACAGTCTTGCTTTACAAGGCTAAACCAATGGTCTGGCGTGCAGTGTTCGCCACGCTGTCTGGTATGGGCTTAATTATTCTGGGTTCACAAGAAGGCGTCTGGCGACTCGATAAAGAATGGTATTGGTCGCACTACTACTATGGAATCGCCGTATCTATCTTAATGCTGTTTTCTCTGGCCATAGTTGACGATATTTACCGCGATCGCTCTCTATTCTGGCGCAGAGTTCACATTGTTTTAAACTGTCTGGCTCTTTTACTATTCATCGGCCAGGGAATTACTGGAGCTAGAGACTTACTAGAGATTCCACCAGTAGGAAAACAGAAGAAAGCTCAAGTCCAATTGGAATACGTTAGTCAAGCAATGGCAGGGACAAATAATTTGCCCCCACAAATTGGGGTTAATTAACCAATTTTCAAAAGCTCAACATCAAAAATTAAAGTAGCGTTAGGAGGAATAACCCCACCAGCACCTCTTGCTCCATAGCCAAGTTCGGGAGGAATAATCAAAGTGCGTTGTTCCCCTACTTTCATGTCACCGACTCCTTCATCCCAGCCTTTAATAACCTGGCCTACGCCAACTTTAAAGGAAAAAGGGCGATTGCGATCTCTGGAGCTGTCAAACTTGCTGCCGTCTTCGAGAGTTCCTGTGTAGTGAACTGTCACATTATCGCCTTTTTGGGGAGTTGCGCCATCTCCTTCTTTGACTACGATGTACTGTAGACCTGACTCGGTAGTAATAGCGTTAGAAGTGTCCATAGCGATTAAGGTTTCTTTTGGTGTGTTGGTTTGAGCTGTTGCTACTTGAGTTGTTACCTGAGTTGCCTGAGGTTGAGTGAGTGTAGAAGCAATCGCTCTACTATCCTCTGGCCCACCAGACAAGGCGTTCCCAACTAGAAATAAGCCACAAATTAAGACTACACCAATACTGACTAGAATCTCGTTACTCAATTTTTTGACCACCTTAAATTCAATTCCTAATTTCTGGATACTGTCAGGCTACATTGTCTCATCTCGCGAATCCAAAGTGTGCGTAAAATACTCAATGTTACGCTTGTTAATTCTTTACCAGCGGAACAAGTTTTTGGGTCATTAACAAGTGGGATGCGGTTTCCTTAATTGTTGTGATATCTTAGCTAACTAGTAACTAATAACAATTCTCTTTATGCTAGATGCCAGATTAACTAGGGTTTTAGTCTCTCTTTTGTTTAGTGCGATCGCCCCAGCCGTACTGGCTCAGGAAACTCCAACTCCCTCAGATAACCCCCCAGAAGTTACCCAGACAACTCCAGCTCCCCAATCCGATACCTTTTTAAGTTTGGAAGGAGGAGAAAAGCTGATGTCTGAGGCAAGTGTAGCTATTGATAATCAGCAGTATGATGTAGCTGCGGATAAGTTGCAAAAGGCCCGTCAGGTATTTAACCAACTCTCTAATTTTTACCTTCAGCTTTTTAATAATTTTTCGGGAATTGATAACCGAGTTGCTCAGTCACAGCGCTCAAAAGCTCTCGAAACAGGTCAAAAGCGGGATGAAGCTACCTTTCAGCTAGCTTTAGTTCATCGGGCACAAGAAAAAACAGAACTATCTGTACCTTTGCTTGTGCAAATAGTTAATTCTCAGAACCCTACTAGTGAGTTAGGGAGTAAAGCTTATCAGCAGCTATTTGAAATTGGTTTTGTCGATGAACCCTTTGAAAGATCAGAATAATCGTAGGCTAGTAAACTAAGGTATCTAATAGTCACTATTTTCGGATAACAGTAATTGTTTGTAGTTACCGCTTTAGGTGACAATTGTATAAGTGTATAGGCTAAGAATTCTCCTAGAAAAATATGATCCAACCTCAGCAAGTAGCTACTATGATTAGCGATAGCTTTCCTGATGCCGAAGTAAAAGTGGCAGGAGACGGCGAACACTTTGAAGCAGTTATCGTCTCAGAAGCTTTCATTGGTAAAAACCGTGTTCAGCAACATCAAATGGTTTATGGTGCAGTGACTGAAGCGATGAACTCTAATGTTATTCATGCTTTATCTCTCAAAACCTATACACCTGATGCTTGGCAAGCTGCCAACCAATAAATTTTCTTTTTTAAACTTGTTCACTAGCTAGGAAAAGCTCATCATGACTCCAGAATTAAAAGCTCGTATCGATTCTCTGGTTAAAGACAACAAAATCATGATCTTTATGAAAGGATCGAAATTGATGCCTCAATGTGGCTTCTCAAACAATGTAGTCCAAATTTTTAATACTCTAGGCGTACCTTTTGAAACATTAGACGTACTTGATGACATGGAAATTCGTCAAGGGATTAAAGAATACTCTAGCTGGCCGACGATTCCTCAAATTTATCTCAATGGTGAATTTGTTGGTGGCTCCGATATTGCGATCGAACTTTACCAAAGTGGCGAACTACAACAAATGGTCGAAGTGGCTTTAGCCTCCTAAAGTGGTTTTATTACCCTAAATTTTACAATCAATTAGTAGTCTCTGCGGGTGGGCAATGCCCACCCAGTTTTTTTATAGCAAAGAGCTGAATAATAGGAGGTGTTAGAGAATCCACAGAAGATGAAAAATTTCCATTACTCTTACTCCTAGTTATTCTAAGCAAATGTTTTTTTGTTCCAGCCCCAGAGGTGTCTTTGTGCATCAGCAAACTCGATGTAAATCCTATTAGCAGACACCCCTAGTTCTGATTCGACTAATGAGCAAAAATCCTGGCTCATGGCTGAAGTTTTTTCAGGCTGCATTGTGCCAATATTCTTGATTTCGATAAAGCAAACAGGATCCAACGTGCCACCAAAAGTCATAGGTATATTTGCTTCAAATGTAGTCATTACATAAGACTCTGGTTTACTAAGATGTTGGGCAAGCTTTCTAGATAAAGTAGTTAATAAATTTTCTACTTGGTCTTTTTCTGGGCTGGGAACTGAGGATTGGACTTTGATTAAAGGCATGATGATCTAGATGCTAACTAATAAAATGAATAATAGTAGTTTAGTTCATTAAATTAGCAAGAAAGTAGAGGATTTTCTACAAGTCAGTAAGAGGATCAATTCACTAGTATGTTTGACAATTCCTTCACAAAATTAGCAGAACCAACACAACATGCGTTCCCAGTTAGTCTTGGCAATTAAGAATTTGTGCAATTACAAAATAGTTAGAATTTCTTTTACTTTACTTTTGTTCTGGTTGATAGTTTTTTCTAGCTCACAACTTGAAGGGCTTCAAGTGCATGATTATGCCGAGAAGCCCCAATCTAATTTCACAAATGAAATTTTCTTACTAAGCAAAATTTTGTTCGACAACTTTAACTAGTCTATTTGTCCAGTGGTTAGTGAGTTCTGAGCTTGCTGCCTCTACCATGACTCTAATTACAGGCTCTGTTCCAGAAGCACGAACTAGTACTCTACCTTGTGCTCCCATAGCTTGTTCTGCTTCAGTGATGGCAGACTGGACAGAAGTGCACTCTTGCCACTTGCTACGTTTTTCACGACAGTCTACTCTGACATTACGCAAGATTTGAGGATAGGTTTGGAAGCTGCTGTCAACCAGTTGAGTTAAAGAAGCTCCTGATTGCGCAACCAAAGATGCTAAATGGAGTGCAGTTTGAATCCCATCTCCAGATACACCATGATGGTGACAAAGAATATGTCCTGACTGTTCTCCACCCAGCATGGCTCCCGTACGCCACATTTCTGCTTGAACATGGCGATCGCCAACAGCAGTCCGAATCAACTTACCTCCTACTTTTTCCCAAGCTCTTTCAAAGCCAAGATTAGCCATTACGGTAGCAATAATTAAGTTATCAGGTAGAGAACCTTGCTCCTTGAGCTTGCTACCCCAGAGATACAGAATATAGTCCCCATCGACTACTCTTCCCTGACAATCTAGCGCCATGACGCGATCTGCATCACCGTCAAAAGCAAAGCCTAGTTGAGCGTCATGTTCTGCCATTGCCTGACGCAAGGTGTCTAAATGAGTCGAACCACAATTAACATTAATGCGATCGCCATTTGCTTGGGCGTTGATACTGATAACTTCAGCACCCAATTTTTTGAACATTTCTGGTGCAAGATTGACCGATGCACCCCAAGCCAAATCGAGAACAATTTTCATTCCTTGAAGATCGGACTGAGAATTCAGAGATTGTTCTAGAACATCGGTGTAGTTGACAATTAGATCGGAGCGATAGTGGTGTTTACCCCACTTATTTGTTCCATCACCCAAATTAGAGCGGTTGTAGTTAGCTCTCAGTCTGCATTCAATCTCTTTGGTCAACTTGTCAGCTAGCTTAATTCCATCTTGGTTAAAAAATTTGATTCCATTGTCTGCTGGTGGGTTATGACTAGCAGAGATCATAATTCCTCCAATAGCACTGGTTGCATTTGTAACGCTAGCAACGCAAGGGGTAGGGCATAAGCCCAAGTTCCAGACTTCAAGACCAGCAGCATTTAGACCAGCCGAAATTGCCATGGCTAGCATGTCACTGGAATTACGCGAGTCTTGCCCAATAACTATGGCACCCAAGCCCTGCCCACTACTCAAAGCTTGATCTCGAAAAACAGTACCCACCCAATAACCAAGTTGCAAAGCAAAGTTAGCATTGAGCAATTCTCCTGCTCGGCTACGAATTCCGTCTGTCCCAAAAAGACGCGTTGTTGGCAGAGAATTTTCTAACGATTTTTCTAACTGTTGCTTGTTCACACTTCCAGTACTCCTGAATTAAACTAAAAACTAAAGCTGCTTTAACTAAATAATCTCAATTTTTGTGGTCAAGTTTTGAGCTATGTGACTACAAAAATAATAGATAAAATTAAAACTGGGGTAAAATTTCCGCAAAATTACGGAGAAATTGATTTAAGTGATGCAAACAATTGCCGTACTTTTACTAGGTCTTTCTTTCCTGGCGATCGCTCAACACCACTAGATAGGTCGATTCCATCTGGAGTTAGTTCTTGTAGGGCACTACCAACATTACTAGGATTTAAGCCTCCTGCTAATAACCATGGCAGACTGGGGGCAAATTGTTGGAGGTCTTGCCAGTTTAAAGTATGTCCTGTTCCTCCTAGAATCTGGGGGTGATAAGCATCAAGAAGTAGTGTATCGACAACTTCTTGATACATACCTATTGTCTGGAGTGTTTGAGCATCTTTGACTCGAAAGGCTTTGATAAGCTCTATTTCTGGAGGTAACTGATTTCTGAGGTCTTGGCAGAACTCAGGTGATTCTGTTCCATGGAGTTGTACTCCAGTAAGTTTAGTCTGTTCAACTACGGCAACAATTTCAGCTAGCTCTGCATTAGCAAAAACGCCAATAGTGTCTACAGAACAATTGAGTCCAGTGATAATCTTGGCAATCTGCTGAGGGAGAATGTATCTGGGTGACTGTTCAACACAAATAAATCCCAAGGCAGTAGCACCTAAGCGAACAATTTCTTCCGCTGCTCCAAGTTCAGTAATTCCGCAGATCTTAATCCGCATCAAAATAATAGCTCCTAATTTTTTGGCTCAAAATAGCTTGTACTGTTAATTAATAAAACGAAAGTATGTTTTACCCTAAAAGAGTTTTATAAATTTGGTAAAGAATCTTTTAAATTATACGGAGTTACGAAAAAGATGATGACAAATCTTTTCTTGGTGCTACAAGCTACTCCCAGCACTGTTGATTGGAATCCTTCCGTAGCAATAGTAATGATCAGTTGCAATCTATTTGCGATTATTATTGGACGTTATGCTATTCAACGCGCCGGTCAAGGTCCAGATCTGCCAGTTCCTAAACCAGAAGTTTGGGACAAGTTCGGTTTGCCAGAATTGTTGGCTACGACAAGCTTTGGCCATATTCTTGGTGCAGGGATGATTTTGGGTCTAAGTAATGCTGGAGTACTTTAAAGCTCGACTATTATTGAGTCAAATCTGAGAATTCGTTACATCATTACAAATTGCCTATAAGTTATAGTGATCGCCATAAACTTATTCAGTCGCACATAGTAGTAATCTAAAACCCTAGCAATTGGAGAATGTCTCTATCTTTGAGACTTCTCTTTTTTTTGTCATCATTAATTTATTTTTCTCGCCAAAATATTTACTTTTGCTAACTTTGTTTGCTAGATTTTAAGTAAGACGGCAACCTAAATGCTTTCAATAGACCTAGCTTAATAGAGTAGGCCTATTGTAAATAAATCTTACATAAATTAGATACAAAGGAGTAGTTACCAATGGGCAAGAACGATTTCTTCCTCGATCCCGATGATTCCCAAACTCTGGGTGACATCAACTACATGAGAAAGTCCAAGAAAGTAAGAAGAACTTTCCCCAAAACGTTAGCAAATCCTGATGGCTTTGCAATTGAAAAGTCTGTTTCCGCAAGTACTGAGACTGACTTTGATAATGGTAATGGTTTCCAAGCGAAGTCTACCTCTAGCAATAATTTCCAGACTCAAAGCTCTTTTAACTACAATCCAGCACCAGCACCAGCACCAGCACCAGCACCAGCACCAGCACCAGCACCAGCACCAGCTCCTGCTCCTAAGGCTGAAACACCAGCTCCTGCGCCTGCACCTGCGCCTCGTAATGTAGATGATGGTCTGGATATGTTCCGAAATATGGCGAAGAATATTAGAAGCGGCAGATAGAATCTGACTTAAATCTAAATTTAAGTAAGCCTAGAATAATTTATTTTTTTGAGAAGGTAAGACAATGCCTTCTTTTTTATTGGAATTTTTTTAAAGAGTTGATTAAGGACACTGAAGCTTAGCAATATCTTAGTAGTATGAACTAAGTATATTTAGCTAGCTATGACTGCTCAAACCCTCAGATTCCCCATGATATGGGCCTACTTACAATTGATGCGCCCTGCCAACATCTTAACTGCCTGGGCTGATATCCTGTTGGGTTTTGCTGCTGCTGGAGTGGTAAAAGCAGAAATTTGGCATTTGGATTGGCTAACTTTAGGTTGGCTCGTTTTAGCCACTACAGGTCTTTATGGTGGTGGCGTGGTTTTTAATGATGTTTGTGATGCCGAGCTAGATGCTGTGGAGCGCCCGGAACGTCCTCTGCCAAGTAATAGAGCTTCTCTGTTAGGTGCGATCGCTTTAGGGATAATTCTTTTAGTAACAGGAATTTTGGCGGCCTTACAGGTGTCAACAATAAGCGCAGCTTTAGCCCTAGTTGTTGCAGTTACGGCCCTAGTGTATGACCAATTTGGCAAGCACCAAGCTTGGTTAGGCCCATTCAATATGGGGTTGTGTCGTGGTGGCAATCTTTTGCTGGGTATTAGTGTCGTTCCTGAAGTACTAAGCGATCGCTGGTACTTAGCTGTGATTCCCATTGTTTATATTGCTGCAATTACTGCTATTGCGAGAGGAGAAGTAGCAGGGGGCAATGAAAGTACGGGAGTATTTGCGATCTGCCTAATTGGGACTGTAATTGCAATAGTTCTAGGTTTGGGGGTTTTGCCAGCTTATAACCTCTTATTTGCGTTGCCTTTTTTGAGCTTATTTGTATTTTTAGTGGTACCTGCTTTTGTAAAAGCTGCGATTAACCCGAGTGCCAAGCTAATTCAAACTGCTGTCAAAACAGGAATCTTAGCGTTGATCATCTTAGATGCCACTCTTGCAGCAGGCTTTAGTAACTGGATTTACGGTTTATTGGTTTTGGCTCTACTTCCTGTTTCTCGGATGTTAGCTCGATTGTTTGCCGTCACTTAAAAAACACGATAACTACCTATAACTTCAAAATATGTTTATTCAAAACGAACCTGTTTTTCAAATAAAGTCTTTAAACCAAAATTTTGCCGTTGAGTTTAGCTATGGTGTGCAATTTACCAGAGGATTATTCGACACTAAAAATCCTTTGTTAGTAGAGACAATCAGCAAAAATCCCGACCAATCTAAATCGATAATTATGGCGATTGATTCTGGTTTACTAGCTTGCGATCCTCAGCTAGTGCTCAAAATTAAGCAGTACGCAGAGCATTTTTCGGAGAGAATCCAGTTGACTATCGATCCCATTGTCATTCCTGGGGGAGAAGCTGCTAAAAATGATCCTAGCCTGATCGAAAAAATTCATCGAGCTGTTGAACAAGAAGGTATTTGTCGTCATTCCTATATTCTGGCGATTGGTGGTGGAGCTGCAATTGATATGGTTGGTTATGCTGCTGCTACGGCTCATCGTGGTATTCGTCTAATCCGAATTCCCACTACTGTACTGGCGCAGAATGATGCCGCCATCGGGGTTAAAAATGGTGTCAATGCCTTTGGCAAAAAGAATTTTTTGGGAACATTTGCTCCACCCTTTGCAGTACTTAACGATTTTGATTTTTTGGCTACGCTTGATGATCGTGATTGGCGTTCGGGAATGGCTGAAGCGGTTAAAGTAGCATTGATCAAAGACCGAAGATTTTTTAACTTTATTAGCGATCACGCTATGGCTCTAGCTCAGAGGGATGACAAGGCTATGGAGCAACTTATCTATCGTTGTTGTCAGCTACACCTCGATCACATTGCGAACTATGGCGATCCTTTTGAAATGGGTTCTTCTCGTCCTCTAGACTTCGGCCATTGGGCTGCTCACAAGTTAGAGTATTTGACTGATTTTCGTCTTCGACATGGGGAAGCAGTGGCTATTGGGATGGCACTAGACTGTACTTATTCTTATTTGACTGGGTTATTGGATAAAGCAGAGTGGCAACAAATTATCCAAACTCTCAAAGAACTAGGGTTTGAGCTGTACGTACCTGAATTAGATGCCGAAGACTCAATTTTTCAAGGATTAAAGGAGTTTCGCGAGCATCTTGGCGGCCATCTAGCAATTATGTTGTTGCAGAGCATTGGTAAAGGAATCGAGGTGGGTCAAGTTAATCTGTCAATTTACAAACGAGCGATTGTTATGTTGCAAAACCTTTAATGTCTGACTTCATTTATTAATTCGATCTTCGGCTCTGCTCAAGAGTTAATGCTTTCAAAATCACTATGAAATTAACTGCGCAAAACGATCTGCACCTTACCTACTGCACCAATATTCATCCTGGGGAAAGCTGGGAAGAGGTCAAAATTAATCTTCAGCAATACATTCCTCAACTCAAGGCCAAATTAGCTAGCGATCGCCCTTTTGGGATTGGTTTACGTTTGGCAGATACTGCAGCTCAAGAACTTCTCACTGGGGATAATCTGGTTCGCTTTAAAGCTTGGCTAGAGCAGGAAAATCTCTATGTGTTTACTCTCAATGGCTTTCCCTATGGTGGATTTCACCATCAAGTGGTCAAAGATAAGGTCTATGCTCCTGACTGGTCGCAATCTACGCGTCTAGACTACACTCTGAGGTTGATTCAGATTCTAAAGGCTCTGTTGCCTGATGGTATGGATGGGGGCATTTCTACTTTGCCCCTTTCTTATAAGCCTTGGTGGCAAAGTCCTCAAGAGAGAGAAAATACCTTTGAGCAAAGCAGTATTTATTTAGCCCAAGTGGTTGTCCAGTTAGCTGAAGTCTCTAAGTCAACAGGTAAGATCTTGCATCTTGATCTCGAACCAGAACCCGATGGTCTGCTCGAAAATACGACTGAGATGATTGGTTTTTTCCAGAATTGGTTATTTCCTGTTGCCGGTAATTGGCTCCAACAGAAATTAGGAGTGGATCAAGCAACAGCCCAGTCTCTAATTACCGAACACATTAGAGTCTGTTACGACACCTGTCATTTTGCGATCGAGTACGAAGAGCCTCAAGAGATTATCCAGCGCTTTCAGGATGCAGGGATTAAGATTGGCAAAATTCAACTTAGCTCGGCGATTAAAATTGCCATCCCTCCAGAGCAAGCCGAACGCAAATTAATCCTCGATAAACTAGCTCCCTTTGCTGAGTCCACTTATCTACACCAGGTGATTGCTCAAAATAGCGATCGCAGCTTAGATCGTTATCGTGATTTGACTACCGCGTTACCAGATTTATTAACTACCGAAGCTGGAGAATGGCGGACTCATTTCCACGTGCCGATTTTTATTCGTAATTATCAACTATTTGAGTCTACTCAAGAGCATATTGAGCAGCTACTTAGATTGTTGCCTGATAATTTTGTCAGCCACCATCTCGAAATTGAAACCTATACCTGGGAGGTTTTGCCTCCAGATATGAAACTGGATCTAGCAACTTCAATTGAACGAGAATATCAATGGGTTTTAGCTCAGATCGAAGATCGCGAGCTGACTGCAGCAACTTCCTTGCCACAATCAATAAATCTCATCTCAAGTACCTAAAACAGACAAAATTTTTAATCATGAACAAAACTGTTGTTCTCAACGTAGTTGGTTTAACCCCTAAGTTAATCGGCGAGCACACTCCTTTTTTACAACATTGGCAAAAACAAGGTCAAACTGCTTCGATTCGACCTGTGTTGCCTGCTGTAACCTGCACTGCTCAGGCTACTTACTACACTGGAGTCAATCCTGATAAGCATGGCATCGTCGCTAATGGCTGGTATTTTCGTGATGAGTGCGAGGTCAAGTTGTGGCGACAGTCCAATAAATTGGTAGAGGCTCCCAAGATTTGGGATAAGGCCAAAGCGATCGATCCTGATTTTACCTGTGCCAATCTTTTTGGCTGGTATAACATGTATTCGACTGTGGACTATGCGGTTACACCACGTCCTATGTATCCTGCTGACGGGCGGAAGCTACCAGATATCTATACTGAACCCTTAGGGTTACGCTCTTGGTTGACAGAAGAATTAGGAGAATTTCCCCTATTTAACTTCTGGGGGCCAAATACTTCGGTCAAGTCTAGTCAGTGGATTGCTGATGCCGCCAAAAAAGTTGAGCAAAGATATAGCCCCACCCTAACGTTGGTTTATCTGCCCCATCTTGACTATTGCTTACAAAAAATTGGCACCAACCCAGCAGAGATTAGCCAGGATTTACAAGAAATAGACCGAGTTTGCCAAGATTTGATCGAATTTTACGAGGCTAAAGGGGCAAAAGTAATTATCCTTTCAGAGTATGGGATTACTGAAGTTTCTCAACCGATTCATATTAACCGGTTGCTGAGAGAAGCAGGTTTGATAGCTGTTCGTGAAGAGCTAGGTAAAGAAATTTTGATTCCTGGGGCGAGTCAAGCTTTTGCTGTTGCTGACCATCAGATTGCTCATATTCATGTAAATGATCGCAGTTGTCTACCCCAAGTACAGGAGATCCTTGCCAATACCCCTGGAATTGATCGTGTTTTAGATAGTGCAGGGAAAAAAGAATTTGGTTTAGATCATGAGCGTTCGGGAGAGTTAGTTGCGATCGCTAAATCTGATGCTTGGTTTACCTACTACTATTGGCTAGACGATCAGTGTGCCCCTGATTTTGCCCGTACGGTAGATATTCACCGTAAACCTGGTTACGACCCTGTAGAGCTATTTATAGACCCTGAGTTAAAGTTTCCTTTGGGTAAAATTGCTGCAACCTTACTAAAGAAAAAATTAGGTTTTCGCTACTTAATGGATGTGATTCCGCTTGATGCCAACTTGGTTAAAGGTTCTCACGGGCATATCACTGATTCTGTTGAACAGTCACCTTTGTTTATGACCAAGCAATCAGATTTGTTGCGTAAACAAAAAGTAGCGGCAATTGAAGTCTTTGATTTGATTTTGAGTCATCTGATGAGTTAGCTTGTCTAAATTTATTTAGAGTGTGGGACAATTGAGAGCGCATTACTAAAGAGATTTCTATGAGCGATCGCCTTAACTTGATTCGTCCCGATCTATCCCAGCTTGCTGCTTACAAACCTCATCCTGGCGGTGTGTCCAGCCAACCTTTAGATCGTCTCGATACCAACGAAAGTCCTCTCGATCTTCCAGATACACTCAAGCAGAAATTAGGAGATCTCTATCAGCAAGCAATTGAAGCTAATCGCTATCCTGATGGCAGTCATGCTGAATTAAAAAAGGCGATCGCGGAGTATGTTGTTGAGTCAGCAAAACTGACTTGGCAGGTTACTTCTGAGCATATTTCTGTCGGGAACGGTTCGGACGAATTAATTCGCTCTTTGTTGATTGCTACTTGTTTGGGCGGTCGTGGTTCAATTTTGGTGGCGACACCCACTTTTTCGATGTATGGTATCTTGGCTCAGACTTTGGGCATAGAAATTAGTACCATTGCCCGTTTAGAAACCGATTTTTCTCTAGATTTGACCGCAGCAAATGAGGTGATCGCAAACCCTCCCCAAGCTCCTGTCAAAGTTGTTTTTGTCGTTCATCCCAACTCTCCTACTGGTAACTGCCTCAATGATGAGGAAATCCAGTGGCTTCAGAACTTGCCCCAAGACATTTTGGTAGTTATTGATGAGGCTTATTTTGAATTTAGCCAGAAATCTTTAGCCCCAAGTTTGCCCCAGCAACCAAACTGGTTGATCTTGCGTACTTTCTCCAAGGCATTTCGCCTCGCTGCCCATCGAGTAGGCTATGGGATCGGCGATCCAGAGATTATTGAGGCTCTGGAAAAGGTTCGTTTACCTTACAACTTACCTGCTTTTTCGCAAACCGCAGCTTTGACTGCTTTGCAAAATCGTGATCTTTTGCTGCCTCTAGTTGGGGAAACCATTACCGAACGAGCTGCCATGTGGGAAGTCTTACAAAGAGATTTTAGCGATCGCCTAGAGCTTTGGGCTTCCGAATCTAATTTCTTTTATCTCAGGCTAAAAAATAACAAGAGCGAGACTGCATTGGCGGACTTGACCAGCAAACTCAAAGCTCAAGGTACTTTGATTCGTCATACAGGTGGCGGTTTGAGGATTACAGTTGGCACAAAAGCGGAAAATCAACGCACTTTAGCAAGGTTGAAGGCAATTGTTAATGGTTGATAGCTGATTGTTGGTTAAAACCAGCCTCGTCAGTGACTTTGCAGTGCCTCCTCTGGGAAGATTGGCATGAGATAAGGGCTAACTGTTTTTCTTTCTGCTGCTTCCCTTTGAGCCATATAATCTTAAAAGTATGAAAATTAGTTAAGAACAACTGGATAAAATAAAATCCTATGGCTGAGAAATCAAAATCCGAACCATTGCCTTTTGAACCTCGTAAAAAGAAGAAAAAAAAGGCTCAGAAAGCAGCACCTCAAGCTAAACAAACTACTCCAGTAGCTAAAAAGACTTCTGTTAAAGAAACTAAAGAAGCCAAAAAAGCCAGGAAGAAGCGTAATCGTGAAGAAGCTAGTCTATCGGCTATTCCTGATGCTGTCAGTAAGAGAATGACGCGTCGGATGGTATTTCTCTCTGGGATTCCTACTGCTATGGGGATTGCTTCGTTCTTTGTTTTTTATTGGCTGTTTTCCCAGAAGATAGTTGAGTTTCCTCCTTATTTAGTTCTATTTGTGACTGCGGGGCTATTTGGTTTGGGCTTCTTGGGCTTGAGCTATAGTGTTTTTTCCGCCTCTTGGGATGAAACTATCGATGGAAGTTTAATCGGCGCTAGTGAATTTAAAACTAACATTGGGCGGACTATTTCTGCCTGGAAGAATCGTAATAAAGATGAATAGGTTGTTTCTGCAAAGTAAGACTGAGTTAGTTAGTTCTGTTGGTGGTGTTTAAAGAAATAACCGATTAGATATAGGGAACCACAGAAAACAATTTGTTCTTGAGGATGTTCTTGGTTCAGGTGTTCAAATGCACTCAAGAGATCCGGTTGAGTTTGGCATTCTGCTAATTGGGGACATATCTTGAGAGCTAAATCTGCTAATTCCTGGGGGTTGGCACTGCTATGGTCGGGAACAGGAACTAGATATAGGCGATCGCTAGGTCTTAATAGAGCCTGAAAAACATCCTCATGGTCTTTGGTAGAGAGCATTCCCATGAGCCAAGTTACTGGTTGCTCTAGGCTATCAACATATTTGCGAAGATACTGGGCTGCTGCTGGGTTGTGTGCGCCATCAATTAAGATGTCTCGTTCTTGCCAGCGATACCACTGCATCCTGCCTGCCCAGGTTGTTTGTTTCATCCCTTCAATGATGGCTGAATCGGTTATTTTCCATCCTTGTTGTCTGAGGTTTTGGATAGTCGCGATCGCGATCGCGGAGTTAGTAAGTTGCATCTCTCCCAATAAAGGCAAAGGATACTCTAGCTCTCCAGACTTCACCCAACGCATTTTGCCTTCGTTTCGAGTTACTTTAGCTGGCTCAACCCAAGTAGCGGGACAATTTAGCTCGGCTATTTTTGCTGTGACCACTGCCTCCGCATCCTCTGGCAACTGACCAATAATTGCCGGACAATCTGCTTTAAGGACTCCTGCTTTTTCTCTGGCAATATCGGCAACTGTCGGGCCTAAACGCTGCCAATGCTCCCTACTTAAAGAAACAATAATACTGGCTAGGGGGCGATCGCAAACATTGGTTGCGTCCAATCTACCTCCCAAACCAACCTCCATTACTGCAACATCTACTTTTTGTTGCGCAAAATAGAGCCAAGCAGCAGCCGTAATAATCTCAAACTGAGTTGGGGTTTCTGTTGCTAGTTTTGCTTTCTCGGTTACTTCTTGCAGAACCTGAATTAATTCTCTTTCAGCGATCGCTTGACCCTTCAGGTTGATTCTTTCCGTCCAATCCACCAAATGAGGTGATGTATAGCGTCCTACCTTGTATCCTGCTGAACTTAGAATAGAAGCCAAGTAGGCACAGACCGAACCTTTACCGTTAGTTCCCGCGACGTGAATTATGGGGACAGTATGATGGGGATTGCCCAGATCTTTGAGTAAGCGTTCAATTCTGGTTAGCCCTAAGTTGATGCCAAAGCGTTGAAAGGGTTTGAGCAACGAGTTGATGCTGTCTGTCATAAAGCAATTAAGGTCGAAATTAGTAGATTGGTCATTAACAAACTTAAACAAAACAGTAATATTACCCTACATATGGGTAATACTCTTTAATGAAAGACCATAAAAGATCCCGTGCTAGATTTAGAACCTTTATTTGAGTTTTCTCGTACCAACTGCGTTGCCATTTGTTCCTTTCTCGTTCCTGCTAATTTGCTAACAACGATCGCGACCATGTTTCTGGTTTACAAGCAGTCTGCTCCTCTTCAAATTAGCCTGAGTGCGACACTAGCGATCGCTTTCGCTTTGACCTTGTTTCTTCATATTGCGACCTGGTTTATTATCGGTGTTATTACTCCAGTGACCTTTATTTTGGCTGGTTTAGGTGCGACCTGTATTTTGACTAATTTGGTTGTGGTGAACTATCGACGTTTTGTTCTTTAGATTCCATAGTTTCAGTTCTTAAGTAATTAATAGCAATCAATTAATAAATTGGGTTGTCTTGGGTTGGTTTGCTGGTAATTCTGATGGCAATATTGTTCCAATTTTATAAAACAAATCAGGATCTTCTAATCTTCAATTGCCTTTTAAATAAAATGCTTGCTGACTTGTGTTATGGATATTGTAAAAAGATTTAGTTGTTTTTTAGTCATATTTTTTGTGACTCTTGGAGGGAGGATTGCCTTAAGTCAAGAGTCAAATCTGAAAGATGTTTTTATTGGACAAAGCTCCACTAGTTCGATGATAGATAGCTTTGTCGAAAACTACATGGGCTTCAATCAACTAGGAAGTTATGTGATTTCCTTGTTTGTGGCAATTGGCTTAGCAATGATTCTGGCTTTTCATCCTCTAACCTTTGGCAAGAAGGAAGATATTAAAGAAATAGAAGCTCCTAAAACTTTGATTTTTTATGCCATGATTGGTTCTTTAATTGGGGCGACAGTTGCCGATTATGGTCCAGAATTAGGGTTTATTTTCTTTGGTTTGGGGGGACTAATGCGTTTCCGCACCAATACGGGAACCTCGATTCAAACAGGACGACTAATTTTAGTAGCTTTAATTGGTCTTTGTTGTGGCTTGAAAATGATTTATATCGCTGTAGTTTCTACCTTGGTTGGCTGGATTTTAATTTATTTTTTGGAGCGAAAAACACTTTATCAAATTGAAATTAAAGCCATTAATCCTGAAGCTTTTTCTGCATCTGTAGAATCTTATCGCCTTGCTCTCAAGAAATTAAAATGTAATATCATCATTGAAAAAAAGAATATCAGCAAAGCTAAAGTAGATTTTATTTTTAGCTCACCTTCTAAGCTGCGTCGTGAAGGGATAGAAAATTTTTTGAGTCAGCAAGTATCTGAAGATGAGCAGGGATCAATTGATTGGGATTTAGGAAAGAAATAATCAGGAAACTTTACCCTAGTGAAGACTCATCCTACTTGACATTCATATGTTGGACATCCCAATCTCGCATGTTAATCATAAGCGGTTCTAGAGTACGACCATAGTTTGTGAGAGACTATTTAACTCTTGGCGGGACTTTTGCATAAACTTTGCGATCAACGATCCAATCTTTGTCTAGTTCTCTTAGTTGATTAGTTAAAATTCTTTGAGTAATGCCACTAATCCTTCTTTTTAACTCACCAAAACGTAAAAAATTATTACTGCAAAAGATTAAAAATAATCATAAGTTTCCATCTACTATCAATTACAGATAATATGGCTTCTACCGAGCAGGGACACAAATTTTTTTTAGTTGTTTTGTTCTCTCAAATTTTCCCAGGGTGGAATTGGCTGAAACTGTTCGATCAGAAAATCAATCATTACGCGAACTCTTGGGGCAACAATCCGACGACTTGGATAAAGGAGCCAGATAGATGCTTCTGTAACCATTGGAAAGTCTGGTAGCACTTCAACCAAAAGCCCAGACTTTAGGCTTTCGCTAGCATTCCAAACTGACTTCATGCCAATTCCCATTCCTTGCTCAAGCATGGTTCGCATCGCCTCACCATCATTAACAGTGTTTGAAAACGAAACGCTAATGATTTGTCCATCTTCAAACTTCCATCTTGTTTCTCCAAGTGTGACGCATCGATGTCTTGCAAGATCTTTTGGTGTAGTAGGAACACCATATTGCTCAAGATATGCAGGAGAAGCCGCAAGTATTCTTCTATCAGCAGCTAGTTTCTGTAAAATTAACCTACTATCTTCGAGACTTGCATTGCGGATAATTAGGTCATAAGCGCCTTCAACGACATCAAGAACTTCATCAGACAGTCGTAAATCAAGCTTAATAAGAGGATAGCGAGATTGAAACTCACCCAAGAGAGGAATGATATACATTCGTCCGAAAGAACCTGGCATAGTCATTCTCAGAACACCTTGAGGTTCCGAACTCTGTCCCCTGACTGCATTACAACCGGTTTCTAAGGTCTCTACCGTTCGTTGAGCGTAGGGTAAAAATAGCGCGCCAGCTGTCGTCAGGGAGACGGCTTTGGGTGTTCTGGTAAATAAGCGAAATCCCAAAATCCCTTCGAGTTTAACTAGGCGAGCACTAGCACTTGCGGGTGAGAGTGATAGGTCATGCGCTGCTGCTGTGACACCACCCAGTTCAGCAATTCTGATGAATAAACGGAGCGATAAAATATCCATTTATCAAAAATATCCGAATTATGATTTCGCTTCAAGCCTATTTATCTTTTTAATCCGAATGATTAAGATGCAGTTATTACGTCGATAAACTGACTAAGGAGGCAGCAATGAAAGCAATGCTCATAAAATCCTACGGTGAAAACGCGCAGTTTGAACTTGTGGAAATTGAAAAACCTCAAGTCAAAGCTGGTCATGTCCTCGTGAAAATCGCAGCTTCGAGCGTAAATACCGTCGATATGATGATTCGTAAAATGGGAAAGGAGTTACCTCTCTCCCCCGATCTGCCTGCAATTCTAGGTATGGACTTCGCTGGAACTGTTGAAGTTGTTGGCGATGGAATCTCAACCTATTCCATTGGGGACGAAGTTTACGGCTGTGCGGGGGGATTGGCAGATTTACCAGGCACTTTAGCTGAATATATAGTGGCAGATGCTAATCTGATTGCTCATAAACCAAAAAACTTATCGATGCCTGAAGCCGCCGCCTTGCCACTAGTAGCAATTACTGCTTATGAAGGTCTAACTCGTGCGGGGATTAAGCAAGGACAAAAAGTTCTTGTGCATGATGGTTCTGGGGGTGTCGGCCATGTTGCTTTGCAGTTGGCAAAACACTTTGGTGCCGATGTCTATTCGACAGGAGGCGGTGATAGACAATTAGCCCTAATCGAACAACTGGGGGCAACTGGTATCAACTACAAGACAGAATCCGTTGAGCAGTACGTTGCTAAATACACGAATGGTGCTGGTTTTGATTTAGTGTTCGATTCTGTTGGTGGTGCCAACATGCTTAATTCATTTCAAGCAGCAACACTCAATGGTCAAGTTGCCTCAACCGTTTCGCTGTGCGATCTGGATTTGACGTTGGCTCACTTTAAAGGATTGTCATTGCACGTTGTGTTCATGCTGATTCCGCTGCTGCACAATTTCAAGCGAGAACAACACGGGTCAATACTTCGAGGCATAGCTGAGATTGTGGAGTCAGGCGGATTAAAGCCCGTACTTGATGAAGAAAGATATTCCCTCGAACAAGTAGGAGAGGCACATGCTCGTTTAGAAAGCCGACAAGCAATGGGCAAAGTTGTCATTGAAAACTAATTAATTGTAAAAAAATAGGAGATACAAAATGAGCTACGACAATTTCACTACTTTCAACGTTAAGACTGAAGATGCGATCGCTTGGGTCACCTTCGACTATCCCCCAGTTAATGTTCAAGGTCTGGAAATGCTAGCCGATCTAAATAGCCTGGCGATATTGCTAGAACGCGATCGCGAAGTCAAAGTCGTTGTTTTCCAGTCAGCCCATCCCGAAATTTGGGTTTGTCACTACGACACAAACCTCTTAAAAGATATGTCTACGGAAGCTGTCTCCCGCGAAGAGGCTAAATTACTGGATCTGCAAGCTGTTTGTGAACGCATCAGCAAAGTACCCCAAGCCACCATCGCCAAACTCGAAGGCTTTGCACGGGGTGGCGGTCATGAATTTGCCCTCGCTTGTGATATGCGTTTCGCAGCACGAGGGAAATTTAAGTTTATGCAGATGGAAGTCGGCATGGGGATCTTGCCCTGTGGCGGTGGTGCATCCCG
>CAZSEZ010000019.1:0-29086 GCA_964606015.1 uncultured bacterium | reverse complement strand
TATTAAAAATCATACATATACCTAAATATATACATAAAAACATACACTGCTTTTATTTAATGGATTTTACTGATGTTATATCAATAGACCAATGTTGAGGAACAGCTATCATCGTAATCAAAGGCGTCGAGTACGCCATCAACCTTTAGGAGAAGTTCTAGTAGATGCAGGCTTACTTTCTTGTTCTCAAATTGAGAGTGCGCTGCAAGAACAAAGATATAATCCACAGTTCCTTATTGGGGAAATCTTATCTTTAAGAGGCTGGATAAAACAAGATACGGCTGATTTTTTTGTGTGTGACTGGCAAAACATTATTTGTCAAAGAAGCAAGCAACCTATAGGTCAATATTTTCGGCAAGCAGGGCTATTAGATGAAAGACAAATTGCCGGTATATTGAGAGAGCATCATCAAACTGGCGTAAGATTCGGAACTGTTGCAGTGCTTCAAGGTTTGATCAAAGAGCGTACTCTTGATTTTTTCCTCGAGAATTTATCTCCTCAAGAACTTAATAGCTCTTCGTTTAGCACAGGTTACTCAACTGGAGGATATCAATCTAGTCAATTTTCAACTTCCAGTAACCCAACTAGGGGATACCAATCTAGTCAATTTTCAACTTCCAGTAACTCAACTAGAGGATATCAATCTAGTCAATTTTCAACTTCCAGTAACTCAACTAGGGGATATCAATCTAGTCAATTTTCAACTTCCAATAATAGTATGGAATCAGAAAGTTTTTTAGAGGAAGATTATTACGATAGTGGTGCTTTTGATAATGTAAGTAGTTTTACAGCAGATAGCAATCAAGAGGAAATAGATGATATTGAAAAATCAGTTATTTGGATAGATTAAAGATGAGTTGGATTTTGACCCCTAACGTTCGGTTTTAGAAGTTTATCTGTCTAATAATTAGAATGGAAAATCCATTTATTAATGATTTCAGTTTGGCTTCAATTTCTTTAGAGTACTTTTGAGATCCATGTAAAAAAATTAATTTGAAACTGAATTATTTGTTCTCGTATCCCGAGGATTAACTACCTGAGTAGTACAGAGCATCTTCAAGATCAGCCCCTCTGAAATTAACTCCTTCAAGATTGGCCCCCCTGAGATTGGCTCCTCTGAGATCTGCTCCACTAAGATCTGCTCCTCTAAGTTCGGCCCCAGCAAGTTCCAATTTTGTACCTATGTTTTCGCTAACCCAATGGTTTAAATATCCTGTGCCTCTAAGAACGATAGCTACATGTTGATAATTTGCCATTTTCTAAGCTTTTATTCTTCTCTAAAACTTTACTAACGCACTTAAAAAAGCTTTTTGATAGTAGTAATACTTCTAATTGCACAAATGCAAATAAGTCTATAACTTTATTCCAGTCTAGATCAATTCTGCAATAAGATCTTTGTTGTGTGATGCATGATACAAATGGGTTTTACAAGCAAACATTAGGAAATTGAACATGAACAAAGTCAAAAGCGAACATTGGTGCTATTGAGTAGCACAACGCTAACAGGCTAAGGTAATCCACCTGCTTAGCATACGCTGGTTCAAATATGGTTATGGGGATTGAGTTTGGTAGTCTCGAAAACTATTGCGCGATAAAACAAATGTAGAGCAAAGATTTTTATTAAATCCTCAATACTTTGTTTTTAAAGGGCTATAAAAAAATAAGAGGCGGACTGTAAATCCGCTAGCTCAGCTTATGTCCATCAAACTTGTCTAATCTTCAAGCCAAAGCACCTAATTATTTAAAACACTTCATCATTAACTGGCATTTAGACACATTTTTAAGCAGACAATAGGCCTGAGATATTCAGTGTTCTTGGGATCAATTCTGGTACAGCAACCGTTAGAAAACAAAGTACAGCCTTTCTAAAACAGGCGTTTCTATGTCTTAGGGGCACAGCGTAGCGATTTGTTCTATACTGAGTTGACTCATATTTGGTTAATTTTAAGCAGCGATATGTTAAATTTTGGTACTTCTAAATTTTATCTAAATATTGAGTATCAAGGCGAAGAAACACTCTAGGCACTTAGCCCAATGAATTTAGAGTATGTCTAACTAAATTTAAACCAGATAGAAGAATAGACACCGATCAAGTTTAAACTTGTATATCGTTAGGTAAAGATTAAAGCAGCAATAATAAAGATGACAGATTCAGGAAAAATAGCAGTAGGGATTATTGGAGCTTCTGGGTATGGAGGCGTTCAGCTAGTTCGTTTGCTGTTAGAACATCCTCGAGTCGAAATTGCCTACCTAGGCGGAGATAGTAGTGCAGGCAAAAAATTTGCTTCGCTGTACCCCCATCTAGCCCACACAATAGATTTTACGATTGAAGCAATTGACCTCACCGTAGTTGCTGAACGTTGTGCTGTAGTATTCTTAGGCTTGCCTAACGGGTTAGCTTGCAAAATGGCTCCCACTTTAGTGGCTAAAGGTTGTAAGGTACTAGACCTATCTGCTGACTATCGCTTCCGTGATCTCAATACTTACACCGCATGGTACAAGACTGATCGCGATGATATCGAAACCGCAGCCAAGGCAGTTTATGGTTTGCCAGAATTACATCGAGAAAAAATCAAACAATCTTCTTTGATTGGCTGTCCTGGTTGTTACCCTACAGCTACCTTGCTAGCTCTAGCTCCATTACTCAAGCAAGGCATGATTTTACCTGAAACGGCAATTATTGATGCCAAATCAGGGACTTCTGGAGGCGGTCGTCAAGCAAAAACGAACATGTTACTTGCTGAGGCAGATAGTTCTCTTGGTGCATATGGAGTGGCTAGCCATCGTCATACTCCAGAAATCGAACAAACCTGTAGCGAACTAGCCCGCCAAGAAGTAAAAGTGCAGTTTACACCGCATTTAGTACCAATGGTTAGGGGTATTCTCTCCACTGTCTATGCCAGTCTTCGCGATCCCAATCTCGTAACAGAAGATCTAATCACTATTTATAATGTCTTTTATCGTTCTGCACCTTTTGTCAAAGTACTGACTAAGGGGGTTTATCCCCAAACAAAATGGGCTTGTGGAACCAATCTTTGCTACATCGGAATTGAAGTAGACCAACGCACTGGCAGAGTAATCGTACTTTCAGCAATTGATAATTTGGTCAAGGGCCAAGCTGGTCAAGCTGTACAATGCATGAATCTCATGCTGGGTTGGGCTGAAGATCTTGGTTTACCAAAGTTAAGTTTTTATCCCTAGAAAGCTCCCTACTCCGGCACCCTGGCTTCATTAATTATCTGAGCTAGTTTAGCTATACTCTGGGATAGTAAATCAGGTTGTTATTTACTTTACTTTGTCTTGCCACAATCTGTTTTGAGGACACTAGCTGCTTAAGACAGATTTGTAACATTGAAACGGGACGATTAAGCCTTTGACTTAATTCTCTGATTGTGACGCCAGTTTTCCTGCTTTCAACTATGGCAATAATTTTTTCTTTAGTATCTTGTCCTGGCTCAGCGGTAATAATTTTAATCTTCGTCATCAGATAGTTAGGAAATAACTAATCGACTTTTCACCAAAAAAGGGATTTTGCAAATTACAAAATCTTGATTATCTAAACTCTGAGAAGAAATTAGATACAATTTCACCTTGTTTTTTATAACTGGTATTTTAAAAAATAGCAAATTGTCAGTCAGAATCATCTAACAAATGTTTCTACGTGAGTCGTAACTTTAGCGAATAATAATTCTCGGTTTATATAGTGTTAGTGCAAGAAATCCCCTAGTGATGAATGTCTCAAAATAATTTAGAAGCTCTGTTTACTTTGGTACAACAAGCAGCTCAAGAACTTAAAGGCCAAGATCCCTACGCTGATGGCAAGGCATTTTGGCAACCTTTAAAAAAAATATTTAGACCTTACTCCTTTGCAGCAAACAGTTGGAAACAGCTCAATCCCGATCTGGTAAAAAAATTAATCGGCCTACCAGAAACAGATAGTTTAGGGCAGACCATCGAAATAAATCATTTTCTACGCCAACACGTCAGAATCCCTCTAGAAGAACAGCCTAATCTAAGGAGGATTATGCAAATAGCCCTTAATTCAGGACAGTATATGGGACTCACTAACTATAGGCATTTCAACAGTGATTTCACTCAAGCTACGATAAGACAAAATCTTGACTTTCCTCTAGTTGCTAATTTAGAGGACTTTGACTATAAGCGATCACAATTGCATCGATTACAAACTTATCTTGCCCCATTAGAACTTGAGTCTCTAGGGCAAAAAATTACAAAATCTCAAATTATAGAAGTAAAGAACGTCTTGTCTTGATTGCTCATCAAAGAGATAGTCAAGGATAACCCTATAGATACTAAAATAAAGACTTATAGATAATCCTTAGATAAGAATAAAAACATGGCTGATGTAATTACTCCCCAGATTAGCGATCGCATTTGCAAACATATGAATGAAGACCACGGCGAAGCGATTGTTTTGTATGCAAAGGCTTTTGGTGATACCCCAAATGCTGACAGCGCAAAAATGCTGGCAATAGATCCCCAAGGAATGGATTTAATCGCGCAGGTAGATGGTGCAGAGACTCCAGTTCGCATTGAGTTTGACCATACTCTGCAAGATTCAGAAGATGCGCACCAGACGTTAATTACTATGGTTAAACAAGCCAGAAGTGGCAAAGTATAAACACTAACTTAAACTTTTTGAGTTAAAATCTCGACTAGAACCTGATAGTTGTCTATCTTAATTATGATAGGTATTTATTCCAGGTTTTTTTGTTTTTTTGCTAGTTTAGTAGTCACAAGATAGCAAAAAAATACTTGCAGAATATCCCAAAGAATTGCAAAAGATAAATACATTTTAACTTAAATTAACTCTAAGCCTAATGAGGGATAAAGGTTAGCTTTAATGCAGAAGTTCGATGTAGTAATCGACAGCTGTGTTTCCTGGGAGTAGCTTTATGGAAGATCCTTCAAGCAGTGGTGGTTTAATCGAGGAATTTACCAGAGAACGGTCTGTACGTCGCATCTTGAGAGTCCTTAAAGCAAAGCGATCTCGTATTGATGAAGACTTAAACCAGCTAGTCACTCATCTTGGGTTGCTGGTTCCTCTAAGTCATAAACAGGAAGACAATGGCATTTTGCTAGAAGCGATCTCTCGCATGGATGATGAGGGATTTGTGCAATTGATGACAGAGATCATTACCAAGCGTAGCTCTTGATCCCCAAATTACTAAAGATGATTTTGGTTTTGTCTGACAATGATGGTGGCTGTTTCTAGTTATCAAATAAAAGGCTTGAGTAACTTGAGCCGAAGAGCAATATCTAGAGTTAGTCTGGCAACTGCGAAACAGACTACACTCTCAAGCAAGACCAGTCCCCACCAGGGAGTAAACTCAGTTCCTTCAATAACGGCCAGTCCTCTAACTAAACCAAAAGCTAGCACTGCTCCATCTTGCAAATGAGGATTGCGATCGCCACGAATAACGTAACGATAGGTGACACCAAACAAAAATCCACTCACCACAGCAACTACGATATGCCCTATTAACTCCAAAACTAAACTGTTCTGAGACACATAAGCTTGAGACACAGAAAACAGAGGATTGACCTGAAAACCAAGATAAGAATGAGCAAAGATCATTCCAGTTTCAGCGAGACCAAAAACAACAGCAGCTGTAATTCCTGCCTTCACTGATTCGATTCTTTCTGTCATTAAACTTGGCAAAACAACCGCTCCTACCAGACCACTTTAGGAGTATGATAGGATCTAAAGCTGTTTTATTACCGTATATTGCAAAAAGTAAACGAAAAATATGGATATTTTGACACTAGGTTGGGTCGGCATACTTGCTCTTTTCACTTGGTCCATCAGCATGGTTGTTTGGGGTCGTAACGGATTCTAGGCAGACGCTTTATATTTAGCACTCATGGAAACAACTACAATCGTCAACACGTTATTTTTAGTGGCATTGGTGCTACTAGTAGGAGTCAGCTTCGGTATTTTGTACCTTTCTTCTATCAAGTGGCGCAATCGCCGTTTACAGTCTCGTGACAAGTAAAACGATAAATTAAATAATTTTTTAATTCATTTTCAGAATTTTTCTAAGAGAGTAAGCTCGCGTAGTTTACTCTTTTTTGTTGGACATTTAGGAGTTAACGGTTAATAGTTCAAATTGCTTCATGAATTGGCGGTCGATATAGTCTTTGAGATGCCACAGTAGAGATGAATAAAAACAAAGATTCCCCCGAGAAGCGATCGCTCTCTTGTCCCCCGTACCAATTAACGCCAAATATTGAGACTGGGGAGTATATGGTTGCAATGGTTGTCGTTTAATTAAGTTACACCAATTCTCGTAAACAGGCTTACCTTGGCGTACAGCAAAAACACCTGCTTTAGGACGAGTGTAGTTAACCATTGTGGCAATATCACCTGTTGCAAAAACCTGAGGATGAGAAACTGATTGCAAATAGTCATTCACCATAATGAATCCGCGATCGCTTTTTACAAGAGGAGAATCTTTAACCCATTGAGGAGAGTCTGCCTGGGTCACCCAAAAAGTATAATCAGTAGGGATTATAAGACCATCAGCGCAAATGATTTGTTGAGATTGGATTTCGCTGACTTCAGTATTTCGTAAAAGTTGAATTCCCTGCTTGTACAAAATTTCAGTTAAGAGCTGGCTAACTTTTTGGTTATGGCCATCCAGAATTGTTGCACCACGGTGGACTAGAGTAATTGTTAGATTTTGGCACTGTTGTAATAATCTTGTCTGGATATTTAGAGCTAGCTCCACCCCTCCTGCACCACCACCAACAATCGTAATCTTGAAGTGTTTCTGGGGATTATTTGCTGCTTCTGTGAGTATTTTTTGCCAAGCTTCCAAAAACAGAGGAACTGGTTTAGCAGCGATCGCATATTTAGTCGCTCCTGGAGTAGTAGCAGTTTGGGGAGTACTCCCAATATCCAAAGAAAGATAATCAAAGCTAATAGGCTCATGTTGTTGGAGATAAACTTGATTTTGTTCCAGATCGACATCTATTGCCCGATCAAGAATCAATCTAGCGCCTGCCATCTTTGCCAAACTAGGTAAATGAATATGAGTTTCTTGATAGCTGTAAAATCCTGCCACATATCCCGGTAACATCCCAGAATAAGGAGTATTTTCTACATCACTGATCAAAATCAACTCAACATCTGGTAAAGGATTTTGGCTCCAAAGTTTGAGGGCAATTGCATGAGAATGCCCTCCACCAATCAGGACTAATTTGGTTTGACTCATTTTGGTTTTTCTTTATCGTAGCTATTCAGAGGATTTTATAGGATTGGCTTAAAAGACACACCTTTGTAACTCTATTAAGTCAGCATGCTAGACAATCTCGATCTCAATCTTTCCTTAAGCAAGGCAGAGTACCAAAGCCAAATCGAAACCTTAATGAAAGAACTACGTACCTTGCAGAAAAAATGCTGGCAACAAAAAATACCTGTGGTGGTCGTAGTTGAGGGTTGGGCAGCAGCAGGCAAAGGCAAGCTAGTGAAGACAGCTTTAGACTATCTCGATCCCAGAGGCTTTAAAGTACACCCCATTCTTGCCCCATCTCCAGAAGAACAACAATATCCTTTTTTATGGCGATTTTGGCAAAAATTACCTGCTCAAGGAGAGATCGCTCTTTTTTATCACAGTTGGTATACTCACGTCCTCGAAGACCGCTTATTCAATCGTCTAGAAGCCAAACACGTACCCATGGCAATGGCTGATACTAATGCTTTTGAGCGTCAGCTAACTGATTCGGGTGTAACCATAGCCAAATTCTGGTTACAGATCAGTGCCAAAAAACTCCAGAAACGTCTTAAAAAATACGCACAAGACGAACTAACTGCTTGGCGAGTCCGCCCTGAAGATTGGCAGCAAGCGGAAAACTACAAACAATACCAAACCCTAGCAGAAGAAATGCTTGCCTATACCAGCACTGGGGCTGCACCGTGGACTGTAGTGGAGGCTGAATGTTCTCGTTGGGCAAGGTACAAAGTGCTTTCCCAGTTAGTAGCAATCATGTCAGCAGCACTGGTCAAACAACAAGTTAAGCAAAGTACTCCTGCAATCAATCTACCCATACAAGAAAAGTTATTGCCTACAGAACCCAATTTTTTTGGAAAAGTCGATCTCAGTTTGCATCTAGAAAAAGTAGACTATCGCGATCGCCTGAGAGCTGCTCAAATCGAACTAAATCGTCTCCAACTCGAAATCAATCAAACAAATACCCCAGTGTTAATCTTGTTTGAAGGTTGGGATGCAGCAGGAAAAGGAGGTGCGATCAAACGCCTTACTGAAGTCTTAGATCCACGTAGCTACGAAGTTACAGCTTTTGCTAAACCTACAACAGAAGAATACCAACATCATTATCTGTGGCGTTTTTGGCGAGCTTTACCAGCAAAAAGCTCCATTGGTATTTTTGACCGTAGTTGGTATGGCAGAGTACTAGTAGAGAGAGTTGAAGGTTTTGCCTCAGACGCAGAATGGCAACAGGCCTATCAAGAAATCAATGAATTTGAAACTATGCTGGCAAATGCTGGCTATGTCCTAGTGAAATTTTGGTTGCACATCAGCTCAGAAGAACAAAAAAATCGTTTTGAGGCTCGCGCTGCCGATCCTTTTAAACAGTATAAGTTGACTGACGAAGACTGGCGTAATCGTGACAAATGGCACCTCTATGAAGTGGCGATCAATCAAGCGATCGCAAGAACCAATACTCCTGTTGCGCCTTGGACAGTAATCTCAGGAGAGAACAAATACCATGCGAGGATAGCTGTAATCGAAACCGTGATTAAAGCAATCAAAACAAAAATTCAGCAGTAGTTGAATCTAGCTCGTGGTGTTCTTAATTATTCATGGGCAGTATTTTCTTCAAGCAATATTAACTCTTCGGTCATCTCTTCAGCACCACTATAAATTTGTGGTTCTAAAAAAGGCTGCTTTGGCTCTTCTCCTTTAAACTTCAAACAAAGTTCAAACAATATTTCTGCCATGTCGCTCCGAGATACCTTCGCTTCACTTAGCTCTGCAAGATTTTTATCAATTGACTCTGATAGCTGATTTTTCAGATTTGCGATATCTTGATTAAGAGTTTTTTTCTCACGCTGAGCTTCTTGCTTGAGCACCTGAATATAACCTTGTAATTTATCAAGTCCAAGATCAATTTTTTGTGAGTTTGTCTCAGTTTGAATTTTGATTTCTTGCTTTGTTTTTTGGATCTCATTGTAAGTATTAATACTGAGATATTTGAGCTTTTTATCTAAAGAATCCACTGCCGTATTTAGCTCATCAGTTAAATTACTTTTAAGCTGAGTTAAATGCTCTTGAATATCAGATTTAAACCGCTCTAAATTAAGACTCAGATCCTCAATACTTGATTCTATCTGCTGAATTTTTTCCTGAGAATGAGAAAACTGGCGATTATACTCATTCATCTGCTCTCCAAATAGTAATTCTCTAATTTGGCTCACATTACCCAACTTTTGCCGCATTTCTTCCTGATTCATCTTAATTATCTAGTCCCTCTCGAACAACCTGCAGCACCATTTTAGCAACTATCTTTTTTCTCTACTACTCCTGCTCCAAATGGTTATCAACTAAAGCTTGTAAATTTCGAGATAACTCTAGCTTAACTAAAGTACCACAGTCTTTCTCGCTAATAATTTCTACTGTACCTTGGTGAAGATCTAGCGATCTTTTAACAATTGCCAGACCTAAACCAGTCCCAGGAATTTCTCCTGTATTACTAGCTCGATAAAAAGATTCAAAGAGATTTTTTTGAGCATCTTGCGGAATCCCAATTCCGCGATCTTCAATCTCGATTAAGTAGCATGTTGCGCTAGTACGGATTCGCAGATCTACAACTTCGGTATCAGGTGAATATTTGAGAGCATTACCAATCAAATTAGAAAAAACATGCCATAACAATTTAGGATCGCCATAGTACTCTAAATCCAACTGATCGAAGTCAAAATTGATCAGCCTGTTGGGGTAACTTAGTTGCAACTCACGAATAATTTGTTGACAAAATTCTCCCAAATCAAAAGTTATAGGCTTTAAAGTTTGTTTTCCTGCTTCAGCTTTACTAAAGAGTAAAACATCTTCTACAAGATACTGCAGATTCATTGCTGAATCCTTGATTAGCTTCAGATAAAAACTACGCTCTTCACAAGGAATAGTTTCATTTTGGCTAGCTAGTACATCTGCACAGATCAAAATACTACTTAGAGGATTACGAAACTCATGAGAAGCCATAGAGATAAACTGTGATTTCAACTCTCTTAGTTGTTTTTCTTTGGCCAAGGCTTGCATCATGTCTCTTTCGGCCTGCTTACGCAGGGTGATATCTCGACCAATAAATACACAGTTATACAACTCAGTGATATCTGTAGGAACAGCAAAACAGTTAAACTCAACCTCGATTTTAGTTAATTGCTTACTAACTAAAACCGCTTCCATTTTTTTTACCAAATACTTTTGCTTGACTAGTAACTGATAAAAATCACCAAAATCAGATTTCAAGTTTGGTAGCAGCTTACCAATAGGATGCCCTAATAATTCGGCTCTAAAGCGTCCCAACGTATTGGTCACAGCACAGTTGACTCTTTCGATCTTGCCAGTACTATCTGTGATAAATAAAAGCTCCCCCATAGAATTAATGATTCTATTGGTGCAATACTCAAATCTTTTTAGGGTACTAACAGTTAGCTCGGTCTCGTTAGCTTTTTGGATAAAAGATTGTTTAATCGTCACTATCTCAGTAACATCATCCAATAGCAGGATAATCCAATCTTCGAGTGCCTTAACCTGGAGATCAAAGTAAAGTAAATCCCCAGCCGATTGCTCGCGAGCGACAGATTCTAGGACAAATTCATCTTGCTGCCCAGAAGCTATTTGAGTACAGATATCTTCTAGGCCTACTAGTTCTGGAAAGCTCTGACGAATATCTTCACCAATTATTAGTTTGGTAAACTGTCCACAATATTGCTCCGACAACTCAGAATAGTGCTGAATTTCTAATTCTTGATTTAGTAATATGTAGACCAGAGAGTCGGAATCTTCAAATTTTGGAATTGGGTTCACAATTGTAGATCTAAGGACGAAACTGCTTACCAAATTATAGAAATCATCACCACAGACATAAAAAAAGATCGCTATTAATTAAGCGATCGCTTTTCTAATGATCAATTACTTATTAGCTAGAGCAAGTCCTAACAGTGTTTATTTGAGAACTGTTTTACTTACTTGAGAGGTTAAGTCATCATTTATCAGTCAAAATAAAATGTACCGAAACTCTAGCACTCGCTAATAACTCTCAAATTTAACGGTAACGTTTCTTTCTTCTTGCGATAGCCTTACGTTTCTGCTTTTCGATGGGAGTTTCGTAGTGACGACGGCGTTTAATATCAGCAAAAATACCTGCTTTAGATACTTGGCGTTTAAAGCGACGTAGCGCAGATTCTATATTTTCGTTTTGTCCCACAACCACTTGGGTCATTAAAGATCTTCCTCCTATTTTTCAAGTTAAACTAAATACTATTCTTCATTATAGTCAAGCTCTCATCCTAGCACAAAGTAATGCTATTTCCAGCAAAACTCCTAATGTAGAAAATGTCTAGTACCACTTAGCACCATAATCAAACCCAGCTCGTTAGCAGCAGCGATCGAATCTTTATCGCGAATTGACCCACCAGGTTGAATAATGGCTTTGATCCCCGCAGCAGCGGCAGTTCTTACTGAGTCATCAAAAGGGAAAAATCCATCACTAGCTAAAATTGCTCCAGTAAGCTCATCTCCAGCCTCTTCAAGAGCTATTTTTACTGAACCAACACGGTTCATTTGCCCAGCACCAATTCCCAAAGTTGTACGGTCTTTGGTCACGACAATTGCATTAGATTTCACATGTTTGACCACTTTCTGAGCAAATAACATCTCAGCTATTTCTTCTGGAGTGGGTTGTTTTTCCGTGACAATTTGCCAGTTATCAGGATTTTCGATGAGATCATCACTGGCTTGTACGAGAAATCCTCCTGCGATCGCGCGAACTGTTTGTTTTTCGCCGACAGCTAGATCGGGTAAGGTCAAAATTCTTAGTTTAGATTTTTTGCTCAAAATTTCTTGAGCATCACTACTACATCCAGGAGCGACCACACATTCAAGAAAAGTCTTGGTTAAAGCATTAGCTGTGGCAGCATCTATTGGTTGGTTTAGAGCAACAATTCCCCCAAAAGCGGAAACGTTATCGGCGTTAAAAGCTTGCTCATAAGCTTCTGCCAAAGTACTAGACACTGCCACTCCACAAGGATTGGTATGTTTAAGTACCGCTGCTGCTGGCTCATCAGCAGGAAATTCGGTAATAATTCTTCTCGCTGCCTCCAGATCCACTAGATTGTTATAGCTAAGTTCTTTACCCTGAAGCTGCTTCGCTGCACTCCAGCCAGTATTGCTACTTTTGTACCAAGCTGCTGGTTGATGAGGGTTTTCACCATAGCGCAGAGTTTGGATCTTATTCCCTGAAACACTATAAGCTTCTGGCAAGTCTTCCCCTTGATTTAGCTGCGCAAAATAAGTCGAAATAGCGCGATCGTAAGCAAAGGTACGATTAAAAGCAATTCCTGCCATTTTCTGGCGAAACTCCAAAGAAACATCGCCTTTAGCTAGTTCATCGAGATAAGTTCCATAGAGATTGGGGTCGCACAATACAGTTAAGTTAGCGTAGTTTTTGGCAGCAGCTCGAATCATTGCAGGACCACCAATATCAATTTTTTCAATCGCTTCAGTTACAGTAACGTTAGGCTGAGCAATGGTTTGCTCAAAAGGATAGAGGTTTACTGCAACCAAATCCAAAGGACGAATATCACAACTTTCCAGATCCTTGAGATCTGTGTCCAAATCTTTTCTGGCTAAAATTCCTCCATGAATCTTGGGATGTAAAGTTTTGACTCTCCCGCCCAAGATCTCTGGTGAGCCTGTATAGTCACTGACTTTAGTAACCGCCATACCTGCATCCTGTAGAGTTTTGGCAGTACCACCGCTGCTAATGATGTCAAAGTCAAATTCGCTAACTAACCTTTTTGCCAGTTCTACAATCCCAGTCTTGTCCGATACGCTAAGTAAAGCTAAACGTCCCATTATTTCATCTTCATTTACGATAGGCGAAAACTATTCTCTTATAAAAAGAATAAGAAGTACACCTCAAATCAAATAGAGCTGAAAAATGCAAGATAAGAGCAAGTAAAGACTTTTGTTGCAGAGAAAAATGTAAAAAAAAACCTATTTATGACAAACGGCTTCTAGCTTATAGCCATCAGGGTCGAATACATATGCTGCATAATAATTTGGATGGTACTGAACTCTGATACCAGGAGCACCTTCATCTATTCCACCATTAGCGATCGCACCTTGATAAAAAGCATCTACTCCAGCACGAGTCTCAGCCTTAAAAGCTAAATGGAACCGTTTTGGATTACTAAGATCTTTGAGTGGAGCATGATTAATATCTTGGTCGTAAAGCCAAAAAGTCGCTCCGCCTGAACCGCTATAAGCAGCAATTCCGCGATCACTCATTGCAAACATCCGATTGATTCCTAGTGGTTGTAATGCAGCATCGTAAAAAGTCAAGCTACGAGATAGATTACTAATACCTAAAGACAAATGATCGAACATACGCTATTTTTTAACCAGCTAAGAGTAGTTAGATATCTGTAATTTTAGGTAAGAACGGATGATTTTAATGAATCAAAGAGACTATTTTATCGATGAACTGTTGGTGATCCACCACAGGCTTGGAAATGTAAGCATCAGCGCCACTTTGCTGTAGGAAGTTTTCGCGATCGCCTTGCATGGCATGAGCCGTAACCAAAATTATTGGCAATTTTGCTGTTTCAGGATTTGCCTTGAGCATTTGGGTGATCTTGATCCCATCTACAGGTTTACCCTCGTATACACTATTTGCCAGAGAGACATCCATCAAAATCACGTCTATTTCCCCAGAATTGGCAAATCTAAGGACTTCTTCGACGTTTTCCGTCCCTTCAACCTCTAAACCGCCTCTTTTGGTTAGAATTTTAGAAAATACGCGAAAATTAATCGGATCGTCTTCTACAATCAAAACTGTGGTCATCGCTAATTTATGTACAAAAGTTTTACCTTTATCTAGTCAGCAGTAAGCAAAAATAGTGCTACTAGTTACCCAGAAGATTTCTTATACAATCAATTGTGGCTCAAAAATGGAAGATGGCAACTTTTTTAACTTTTTATATGACAGCAGTACCTTAAATTAACAAAAATTTTTATTGATTTTATGGTCAACTTATACGGTATGCTTGTACCAACTTGTGGAGAATTTTAAATGTCGAAACAGCTTAATTTGTTAGGAACTGGTCAAATCATCCCTACTGCGCTACACACAGAGATGGAAAGGTCTTACCTAGAGTATGCTATGAGCGTAATTGTAGGAAGGGCTCTACCTGATGTTAGAGATGGTTTAAAACCAGTTCACCGACGCATTTTATATGCGATGTACGAATTAGGCTTAACTCCTGATCGCCCTTACCGTAAGTGTGCGCGTGTAGTTGGTGATGTTCTAGGAAAGTATCACCCTCACGGTGACCAGTCGGTATACGATGCCTTGGTGCGCTTGGTACAAAGTTTTTCCACTCGTTATCCTCTACTAGATGGGCATGGCAACTTTGGCTCAGTAGACAATGATCCCCCAGCAGCAATGCGCTACACAGAAACCAGGCTGGCTCCTGTGGCATTTCAGGCGATGTTAGACGAAATTAGCGAGGCAACAGTTGATTTTGCTGATAATTTCGATAGCTCTCAGCAAGAACCAGTAGTTCTCCCAGCACAATTGCCAATTCTTTTGCTCAATGGTTGTTCAGGGATTGCTGTAGGTATGGCAACCAACGTCCCTCCCCACAATCTGCATGAGGTAGTAGATGGCTTAATCGCGTTGATCGATAAACCAGAACTAGCTGACGAAAAACTACTAGAGATCATTCCTGGACCAGACTTCCCAACAGGGGGAGAAATCATTGAAACCAAAGGTATTCGAGATGCCTACTTAACAGGTAGGGGCATTATCAAAGTTCAAGGAATTGCTAGAGTAGAAACCCTTTTCTTAAAAAAGAAAAAACGCCGTAAAGAACGAACTGCAATTATCGTCACAGAGTTGCCTTATCAAGTAAATAAGGCTGGCTGGATCGAGAAAGTTGCCGATCAAGTAAATAATGGCAAATTAGAAGGTATTGCTGACATCCGTGATGAAAGCGATCGCACAGGGATGCGAGTCGTCATCGAACTCAAAAAAGATGTAGTAGCAGCAGAGGTTTTAAATAAACTATCGCGACAGACTGCTTTTCAATCCAACTTTGGCGCGATTATGTTGGCATTGGTAGACAATAAACCTGTTCAATTATCTTTACGCGAACTTTTAACTGAATTTTTGAGTTTTCGGGAAACCACTCTTAGAAAACAATATAGTAATGAACTAGAATCAGCACAACAAAGACTGCATATTGTTTCAGGATTATTAGTTGCGCTCAATAATATAGATGCAATTGTTGATATCCTACGCAATGCACCTGATGGTTCAACGGCAAAAATACAGTTAGGGGAAACTCTGGGAATTAGTGAAGCTCAGGCAGATTCGATTTTAGCGATGCCCATGCGTCGACTCACTGGGTTAGAAAAGCAAAAGTTAGAAACCGAGCAACAAGAACTAACAGAAACTATTAGTCAATTATCCAGGTTACTTAGCGATCGCCATGAGCTAATGAAAGCCCTCAAGAAAGAGCTTCGCGGTCTCAAACGTAAATACGGTGATGAAAGACGAACCCAAATTTCGCGACAAGCAATCACAGTTGATAACAAAGCATCCAGAACCAGTGGCAAGCTTGAAACAAAAACTAAAGAGGTCAAACCCAAGCTCGACATCAAACGCACCGAACAAGCCCAACTAACTATCACTAATCTGCACCATATTCATTGGGCAAATCCTGACACCACAGAGTCCATAACAGATGCCAAATTGCAATCTGGAGCAGAATTTTCGATTTGGCAACAACCAATAGCAGAAGAAGCCAAGATTATTTTTGTTGCTGATAGCGGTAGAGCCTATCCTATTTCTATAGATGACTTACCCCACCAGCTAGAGAGTCAAAACGCAACTACCTATAGTTTTCTATCTAGTGCTGCCCAGAGAGAGGCCAAGGATACAGTTGCTCACTTCTTTATGCCTCCAACAGAGCAACAGTTTGAGATTATCCTACTGACCCAACAAGGAATGCTCAAAAGGCTTAATGGAGAAGAGATTAGAACTATTGGAAATCGTGGTTTCGTCTTGATCAAACTCAAAGAAAAAGATCGCTTAGCGTACTTGACTCTGGCTCAAGCTGGACAAGAACTTGCGATCGCAACTAACGGCGGCAGGATGTTGCGTTTTCCAATTAATGACGAACAAATTCCGCAAATGGGAAGAAATGCCCAAGGATATCAGGCTTTACGCTTACGATACGGAGAAGAAATTGTTGGTTGTACAACTGCCACAGGCCAGGATAAACTCTTGCTACTTACCAAACTTGGTTATGGAAAGCAGCTAGACATCAACGCTATTAGACTCGCTAAACGAGGAGATATCGGCACTCAAGCTCTTGGTTTTCACAACAAACAAGATCGTCTTGCAAGCATGGCCTTAGCTCAGCCAGCAGTAGAGGGCATTGTTACCACTAGTGAAGACAACAGAATTACTCTAAGCATGGATGCGGTAGAAGAGTTATCCAGAGAAAGCAAAGGAAATAGAGTTTTGAAACTCAATGCCAACGAAACAATCACGAAACTGTATTTACCAAGACAGTAAATAATGACCATAAAAAAACGATGCAGCCTTACTTTAATTACACGAGATTGCACCGTTAACTTAAATACTTTGAATAGTTACTAGATGATTTTGGCAACACGAAGACCAAAGAAAAGTCCCAATGCAATCGCTGTATACAAACCGATAATCAAGGCAAAAGAAACTACACCGCCTACCATAATGTTTTCCTGTAGAAGTTTTAATTGTTTCATCAGTGCTATTTTACCCGATTCCTTCCTCAGACAGAAGTTAACTCCTACCTAATAGGTGCAAACGATGATAAATCCCTCCGCGCGCAAGTAGTTCTGCATGGCTACCAACTTCAGCGATTAAGCCATTATCTAAGACAATTATTTTGTCTGCCTCACGAATAGTACTAAGGCGATGAGCAATGATGATCGTAGTCCTGGTTCCCATAATTGAATTCATTGCTTGCTGAATCGAACGCTCAGATTCGTAATCTAGGCTAGAAGTTGCCTCATCAAAAATCAGCACATCAGGATCAACAACTAACGCTCTGGCAATTCCCAAACGTTGCTTTTGTCCTCCTGAAAGTCTAACCCCACGCTCCCCAACAATAGTTTGATATCCCTTGGGTAACTGATTAATAAATTCTGAGACTTTAGCGATTTGGCAAGCCGTTTCAACTTGGGCCAGGCTAACATCGGGATTACCATAGGTCAGGTTATCCAACACTGTGCCATTAAAAATATCCACATCCTGATGAACGATCGCTAAACGACGACGATAACCAGCAATATCAAGGGTACTGATATCGGTACCATCAATCAGAATTTTTCCTCGATCTGCCTCAAAGTAACGAAACAAAAGCTTGATCAGAGTTGATTTTCCCGAACCTGATCGACCAACTAAAGCTACTGTTTGATAAGGTTCGATGAGTAGATTGATGTCCTGTAAGACTAGGCGATCACGACTATAACCAAACGCAAGCCCCTGAATATCTAGCTTTCCCGTAAACTTATAATCTGTAGCTGGAGTAGCTAAACTGACAGCATCTTGCCCCTGAGGTAACTCCATAAATTCAGCAAACCGCTCAAAAGAAGCATAACGACGAGCAAATACCTCAATTAACAAACCAATTGGTTCTAATTCGGCATAAGCCATACTGGAAACTGTCAAAGTCGTAATAAAGTGACCCAGAGAAATATTGCCTTTAACTGTAGCAACTAAGCTAAACAACAAAATTATGAACACTGATGTCTGTACTGTAGTTCTCGTCCAGGTTTGCAGTTTTACATACCCTTTATGGATACGGTAAGTAACAACTTGATACTCTCGATTAAAACGTTTTTTCTGCTGCTTTAATTCTTGCTCTTCTGTGGCAAATGCTTTAACAGTTTTGATATTGGTAATTAGCTCAGAAGTACGACTTTCAGTATTTTCGTGATAGCTATCAAGGAGTTTTTCCTGTTTTATAAGCTTCTTAGTTTGGGCAACTGTATGAGTCAGAATCAAGCAAAAAGAAACCAAAAATGCGATCGCAATTCCCCGATCTATTAACAAAATAACTACAAAAATCCCCAGTACTCGACCGAGCTTGGGCAACATTTGACCAGCAATCTCAGGATAAGTCCAAGTATGATTTTCAATACCTCTAGAGATTTTGCCAGCAACTCGACCAGGATTATTCTCATCATAAAAACTCAAAGGCAAAGTAAGAATTTTGGCGACTACTTCTTGATAGCGATCGCGTCTAGCTCTTAGGGAAATTTCCCAATGAAACCAAGATGTTAACCAAGGTTGAATCGGTGCTTTGATAACTGTCACCAGTAGAACTAGGCTTAATAAAATACCCAGTGACAGCCAGGGTTCAGCCAAATTTGGCAACAAGTTCGCCACTGAATTGACTACTATTTGCCCTAAGCGATCAATAGGTTGTCCTGATAGGACATTAAGAATTTGTCCTACTGCATAAGGAACTATTAAATCGCTAATTTCGAGTAAACAAGATACTGCGATCATGCCAATAGCAACTTTTCTATATTGCTTGTAATAACTAAGAATTTTTCTGAGTGAAACCACTTTATTTGATCAGATTTTAGATAGTTACTATGTTAGTGGTTAGTTATTCTATCGGTTGATAATGTTGGAACACTCAATGCTAATTGTGATCTAGCTCATACCTACAAATTGAGGAGAAAATTATAATCGTCGTGATTAGTTTCCAGCCACAGCAGAAAAGTATATGTATCCTGATACAACAGCATTAATTCTTGTAGGTTATCAAAATGATTATTTCGCTGAAGATGGACTACTGCATCAAGTTGTAGAAGAGTCTTCTAAGCTAAACAACGTAGTAGCCAATACAGTTAAATTGCTTCAGGAATTACCAAAAAACTTCTCTGTATATGCGACACCTATTCACTTTACACCTACTTATGAAGAACTAATTGATCCAGTAGGAATACTCAGAAATATTAAGGATGCAGGAGCTTTACAAGCTGGAACCAAGGGTAGTGGAATGATCAAGGAGCTAACGCCATTTACCCACAAGATTCAAGAGGTACATGGGAAAAGAGGCTTTAATGCTTTTGCTCATACCGACTTACACGAAACACTACAACAGAATCACGTTGAAGAAGTAGTCATAGCAGGAGCCATAACATCTATCTGTATAGATTCCACAGGAAGGGCTGCCCAAGAACTAGGGTACAAAGTTTCGATCATATCTGATTGCACAGCAGCAAGAACAGTTTTTGAGCAAGAGTTTTATTGCGAAAATATTTTCCCTGTCTATGCCGACGTAATCACCCATCAGGAGTTACTAGAAAGCTTAAAAGTAGTTAGATGACGAAAAGTAATCAAACTCCAAATGAAATACATACCCAAATTCAGTATCGCCTAATCGAAAAGTTAGAAGCATCCGAAAGGCGTTATCGTTTGATGCTGGAAAGTTTACAGGAAATTGTCTTTACAGTCGACCACTCTGGGATCATAACTTTTCTCAATTCTGCCTGGAATAAAGTCTTAGGATATTCCCTTACAGAATCTCTCAACAAACCAATTACTCAGTTTATCGAACCCCAGCAATTAGAAGTTAGCAATCAATTATTTGATTCTATTTTCAAAAATAAAGAGAAAATCAGGACAGAGCTAAACTTTAAACATGAACAGGGTCAAAATATTTGGTTGGAGCTGTCAGCAAATCCAACCCCAGACGGAGGCATCACAGGAACACTAACCGATATAACCCAACGCAAACAGGCAGTTGCCAAGTTAGAGTACGCAGCTTTTCACGACAGCCTTACTGGCCTGTACAATCGCTCAGGCTTAACTGCTTATTTAGCTCAAGAGCTTACTGATAGCCGTCAAGATCAGACATATGGATTTGCCCTATTATTCCTAGATTTGGATGGCTTTAAATTAGTTAATGATAGCTTCGGTCATCTTTTTGGAGATAATCTTCTAGTCGAGGTTTCAAAACGCCTTAGAAAATGTCTAAGACCACAAGATATCTTAGCCCGCTTCGGTGGTGACGAATTTGTCATCCTATTAACTGGTGTTACCAGTCTTGAAGACACAATTAGGATTTCAGAGAGAATCCAACCTATTTTAAAGCCAGCTTTCAAGCTAGATGGACAAGAAGCATTTATTGAAACAAGTATCGGAATAGTTTTAGATAATGGAAACTATCTAAATACTTCTGATATCTTACGCAATGGGGATATTGCTCTATATAAAGCTAAGGAAAGAGGAAAAGGTTGCTTCGTCGTATTCGACGACACGATGCTAGTTGAAATCAAAGAAAGGATGCAACTAGAAACCTATCTTAGACAAAGCATTGGCTCGAAAGAATTCAAAGTTTACTACCAACCAATTATTGATAGTGATAATTTTCAAATTCTTGGCTTTGAAGCTCTATTACGATGGAAACACTCTAAATTAGGCATGATCCCCCCCGCAAAATTTATTCCCATTGCAGAAGAAACAGGATTAATCGTTGATCTTGGCAGATATGTCCTCCAAGAGGCTTGCCAACAACTATCTAAATGGCATCAATTATTTACGGCAAGTCAATCATGCTTTATCAGCGTTAATTTATCAGCTAAACAATTTTCTCGAACAAGCCTCATTCGAGAGGTCAAAGAAGTTCTAAAAGTTACTCAACTATCTCCGCAAAGTTTGAAGTTAGAGATAACCGAAAGCATTATGATGAATAATGCAGAAATTAATATTGCTAAAATCAGAGAGTTAAATAATTTAGGGGTTCAGTTCTGTATTGATGATTTTGGAACTGGCTACTCTTCTCTCAGCTATTTATACCGATTTCCTATTGATGTACTTAAGATAGATCGCTCCTTCATAAATTCAATAAATATAAGTAAGGAAAGTCAGGATATCGTTGAAGCTATTATCGTTTTAGCTCACAAGTTAGGTCTAAAAGTCATTGCAGAGGGTGTAGAAACGGAGGAGCAATTAACTCAATTAAAGTCCTACAATTGCGAACAAATCCAAGGCTATTTATTCTTTCCTCCACTACCAGCAAACTCAATAGAAGAGCTTCTAGACAAATTCCGACCACTCAACACCCAAGAAGAGCATCTTAAGCACCAAAATTGTTTTACATGAATTTGTGTCGGTAGAGTTCAGCCAAAACCTTACTGCATTTTTACGGCTGTGCATGATGCCTAAAGGTCTTGCTCTCGTTATCTCACAATGATGACAGTCCTCAACTGACTGAAAGCTCTAAATATGAACAAAAATTAATTAAACCAGGACAGGAACTGCGATAGGCTAGATCGAGTCCTTTTATGATTTCTTAAGATACGCCCTCATGACATCGGTTGATAACAAAACTGTACGTATTGGTACTAGAAAAAGCCAATTAGCTCTTGTACAGACTTACTGGATAAAATCCGAACTAGAAAAAAACTTCCCAAATATAGAGATCGAAGTCGAAAAAATGAGTACCCAAGGAGACAAAATCCTTGACGTGCCTCTAGCAAAAATTGGTGATAAAGGTTTGTTTACCAAAGAGCTAGAAGTGGGAATGCTCAACAATAGTACTGACTTTGCCGTACATTCTCTCAAAGACTTGCCTACTAACCTGCCCGAAGGTCTGATGCTCGGTTGCGTCACTGCACGAGTCAATCCTGCTGATGCTCTAGTAGTTAACGAAAAAAACAAAGACAAACAGCTTGAGACCCTACCAGAAGGCGCAGTAGTCGGAACATCTTCCCTCAGACGCTTGGCACAGTTACGCCATCACTTCCCCCATCTAACCTTCAAAGATGTCCGTGGAAACGTTAACACCCGTTTAGCTAAGTTGGATGCTGGCGAATACGATGCGATTATCTTGGCAGTTGCTGGTTTAGAAAGACTGGACATGAGCGATCGCATTCACCAAGTTATTTCTCCTGAAATCTCCCTCCATGCGGTAGGACAAGGTGCCTTAGGTATTGAGTGCCGTGAAGGTGATACTGAGATTCTCGAAATCCTCAAAGTCCTCGAATGTCCTGATAGCCGTGATCGCGCTTACGCAGAGCGTTCTTTCCTCAGAGAACTCGAAGGTGGTTGCCAAGTCCCCATCGGAGTGAATACTTCTATTGAAGGAGACAACTTAACTTTAGTAGGTATGGTGGCCAGCCTGGATGGAAAACAACTACTCAAAGATACTGTTAGTGGCGATCGCAAAGATGCAGAACAACTAGGATTAGACTTAGCAGCCAAGTTAAAAGAACAAGGTGCTGGCGAAATCTTAGCGAAAATCTTTGCTGAAGTGGATCGTACGTAATGTGATGTGTTACCTGATTGTAAGGTGGACGATGCTCCACCCTACTTTATGACTTGACTGTAAGCTCAGAAAAAATGGGAATTCAGAAAATACTGGCCTGTCACTGCGTATGAACCAACAAGCAATCGAGTTTGATCGCGATCGAGCAAGCAAATACGATCTTGATATTCGAAAAGCTATTCCAGGCTATGAGGCTTTACACGGCATGGCGCAAACTCTTCTACAGTTGAGTTTGTCCCAGTCAGCAAAGCTATTAGTCGTAGGTTCTGGAACTGGTATGGAACTGATTAACTTCTGCACGAATAATCCTCAATGGTTACTTACAGGAGTCGAACCTTCAGCAGAAATGATGGCGATTGCTAAAAAACAACTCAGTCAAAGAAATTTGCTGGAGAGAGTTAATCTTCATACAGGCTATGTCGGTAGCTTGCCAGAAACAAGCTTAATGGATGCGGCTACTCTGATTTTGGTCATGCACTTTTTACCAGATGATGGCTCCAAATTAGCACTCCTCAAAGCGATCACGAAACGCCTCCAACCAGGCGCAAAATTAATTCTTGCCGATCTTCATGGTGATAAATCTACTCCCCATTTTGCTAAGTTGAGACAAGCCTGGCAGAACCATTACTTCAGTCAGCTAGAAGAAGCTGCACTAGCAGAAGCCGAGTTGAAGTTTTCAGCCTCAATTGCCAAGTCAGTTTATTTTGTCCCAGAATCCAGAATCATCGAATTACTAAAGTTAGCAGGATTTGTTGAGATAACAAGATTTTATAATGCTTTTTTATTTGGCGGTTGGCTAGCTAAGTTTGCTGGGTGATCGCAAAAACCAGTATTTTTTTATATAGACAGAAAATAAATTTAAGAATTATGCAATTGCCTACAGATATTTATACTTACGGTGTGTGGTCTGGCTACACTGCTATTGGTTTACTTGTTTTGACCGTAATCGCCTTTGTTGCTGGTTGGGGTCTTCGCTTCCGTTTATTTGGCGTTACCAGCTTTATGATGGTGTTAACAGGAGGGATTTTTTCGCTTTACTTAGGGTTGTTCACTCATGTTGAAATCCCTGGTTCGGCTCGCTACTCGTTGATATACGATAACGGAGCTAATAAAGCAGTAATCGCTGTTGCTCCTGAAATCACCAAAGATGCCATTGAGCCTACCTTGCGCCAAGCAGCAGCAGATCTCAACTCTTACGGTAGAACGGGAACCAATGGTAATGATATTTTTACCATTAGTCTTCGCACTGTAACTCATCCTCAAGAGGGAACCTCAGAACCCTTATTTTTAGGAGAAGCCAAGCGATCTCTTTCTGTCCGTGACGATAGCGCGATTAAAATCCAAACCTTTGCTAAAAACATCAGAAAACTAGCTCAAAGCTAGAACAATCTGAAGCTACAACTATTAAAGGATTACTAGGATTAAGACAAAAATATTCTTTGTTGAGATGGCGATCAAGCACTATGAATTGTTGATGAAATGTAGGCAATATATAGGGAAGATAAGCTAGGAAAATCCCCAGTTACGCTATCATCTTCCTATTGCCTTTAATTCAGATAGTAGGCGACAACAAAAAACAAAATTCTGAATGTCCCAATTAAGTACTCTTAAGTAGGAATTAACAGTGTTTATTTGTCACCAGGGCAAAAGTAGCTGTTATCGTACTTGCCAGGTGAGGTTACAGGAAATATTGGATTATGCATTGACTCTTGGCCTGAGAGGTTCTTCTTTTGAGATATTTGAAACAATCGCAGTAAAGCATGGTATTTAGCAAAGGTCGATCCCAAAACAATTAAAACTCAGGCTTTTTAAATGTTGAATTACTAATCTGATAATCTAAAGTGATTAGCGATCGCCTAGATATTCATCAAGACAAACTAAAGTATGAAGAAACAAACCATAACTAAAACCCAAACGAATCAAACTCAACTAACCAATCCAATCCCTTTAATTATTTCTCCAGGCAAAGTGCTACGAGGAGATGATATTTTGAGCGAATCTGGTCTAGAAATTGCTCGTTTAGGTGATCGCCCTTTAGTTGTGGGAGGTGATAATTCCCTGGCGAGGATCGAGTCTCACTTGCAACCTATATTCAAGCAACATAAGCTAATAGCTGAACTGGCTTCTTATCTGCCTGACTGTGCCGAATCATCTTTAGCAAAACTCAAGGAAACGGCTCAAGCTCACAAAGCAGATTTTATTATTGGCGTTGGTGGTGGTAAAGCTCTAGACACAGCTAAATTAATCGCTCATCAGCTACAAGTCCCTATTGTTACAGTGCCTACTTCTGGTGCAACTTGTGCTGGCTGGACAGCATTATCAAATATTTATTCCGAAGCAGGAGCCTTTCAGTATGATGTTGCGCTGGATCGTTGCCCAGATTTAATCATTGTCGATTATGGCTTAATTGCTACTGCCCCCAGAAGAACCCTGGTAGCAGGAATCGGTGATGCGATCGCAAAATGGTACGAAGCTTCCGTAAGTAGTAGTAATGCCACTGACACAATGACCATTGCCGCAGTTCAGCAGGCAAGAGTATTAAGGGATATTTTATTTCAGAAATCTGTCGCTGCTCTAGAAAAACCTCAAGCAGAAGCTTGGCACGAAGTTGTTGACGCCACAGTTTTACTTGCAGGAGTCATTGGCGGGATTGGTGGCGCAAATTGTCGGACAGTCGCAGCTCACGCAGTTCATAATGGCCTGACTCACGTTCCCGAAGCTCATGGTGCATTGCATGGTGAAAAAGTAGCCTATGGCATCTTGGTACAGTTACGTCTTGAAGAAATAGTACAAAATAGTCAGTTAGCCTCCTCCGCCCGCAAACAATTAATCGAATTTTATGACTCCATCGGTTTGCCAAAAACATTAGAAGACCTAGGGTTAGGAGAATCTAGTTTAACCAAATTGCGCCATGCTGCCATAGTAGCTTGCAATCCCGCATCAGACATTCATCGTTTACCTTTTAAAGTAACCCCAGAACAGTTAATGGCAGCTATGGTTTCCACCACAGTCTAAGATGTTGCACAAACCTGAGATCGTGTTGTATCACAGGGATACAAATTAACAGGGAGATTAAAAGCAAACAGAGTAATGAAGCGAATTTTGATTACTGGGGCAAGTGGTTGTATCGGACAATATCTAGTAGAGTCTTTGTTGCAAAGTACAGAGCATTTTCTATATTTACTAGTTCGTAATCCCCAAAAGCTAGAACCTCAGTGGCTAGAACATTCCCGAATTGAAATCATTCAGGACAGTTTGGAAAATATCGAGAAATATCATGGACTCTTGTCCGAGAAAATTCAAATTGCTATTTTGGTTGCGACCTCGTGGGGTGGTAAAGCGGAAAGCTATGACGTCAACGTTGTTAAAACTCTAGCCCTCATAAATATGCTCGATCCCAATTTATGTGAACGAGTGTTTTATTTTTCCACAGCTAGTATCCTTGATCGCAACAATAACTTACTACCCGAAGCTAAGGAATTTGGCACAGACTATATCAGTACTAAGTACCAGTGTTTTACTAAGCTTAAAGACACTGAAATCAGCGATCGCATCATTGCCTTGTTTCCTACTCTAGTGTTTGGTGGTGACGAAAAAAAACCGATCTCTCACCTTTCCACGGGGTTACCCGAAATTGTTAAATGGCTCGGTCTAATTCGCTGGATTCAAACCGAAGGGAGTTTCCACTATGTCCATGCACGTGATATTGCCACTCTGATCGTTCATTTGATCGAAAATCCCCAATTAGTTGCCCAAATCGATCCTGAAGACCCCGAACAAGCATCTCCATACATCAAACGATTGGTATTAGGAAACTCAGCAGTCACAGTCAATGAGACAATCAAAAAAATCTCCAACTACTGTGGCAAAAAAGTCTACTTTGGTTTAGACCTATCTCCCTGGCTAACCGATCTCATTATTAAATTATTCCGAATCCAGATGGATTCTTGGAGCTATTTTTCTCTGAGTTACCGTCACTTTACCTATCAAGATCCCTTCACTCCTGCTAGTTTTGGTTTGCCTAACTATGTTTCGTCGATCGAAGATATTATGCAAACTGCTGGTTATTAAGCAAAGTAGCAGTAAAACCATCTCAGCTTCTCTAAAGGAATTCTTAGATAATAACCAATAATAATCACCTGATTAATCAGAGTCGTTTTCCAAACCCCCAATTTTTGCCAGCGACGAGCTGAGGTGATAACTGCGGTAGAAGCGATCTCGACTTTGCCATGCTTTTTGGCTTGCTTAACCAGCTCAAAATCTTCCATGATCGGTAACTCAGGAAATCCACCTAATAATTGAAAATTCTGTTTGGTTAAGAAAATAGCCTGATCTCCATACGGTAAGGCAAATAATTGCGATCTCCAGTTAACTAACCATTCAACTATTCGTAAACAAGCTTCTTTGCCAGCAATTGCTAACTTAAAAGCCCCCAAAATATTTGTCTTCTTCTGACTAATTTGCTTAATTATTTCTTGATAGTTTTTGGGTAAGTGAGTATCGGCATGCAGAAACAATAAAATCTCACCTTTAGCGAATTTTGCACCATAATTCATCTGTTTAGCTCTACCCCTATCTAGACTAATAATCAAGTGAAGTTGAGAATTAGTCTGGCCAAGAAATCTAACAATTTCTTGGGTATGATCGCTACTGCCACTATCAACCACAATTATCTCTAAGCAAAAATCATCGTCAAACTGACTTAGAGTATCCCGAATCACTTTTGCTTCATTAAAAACGGGGATAATAACACTAATTTGAGGTTGATTATTCATTGTTGATTGTTGATGGTTACTTATCGTTTAACGCACCGCAGTACAGACCAAAGAAGGATCTAAAAAATTAACTTATTACAGCACAAAATAGTTTCTTTAGGGTACTTCATTACTCAGTATTTTTGACTCAGTATCTTTGACTAAAATATTGCTATAGAATAGCCTTACTATCGATTATGAGAAAAAAAGCTTGCTATTACGGATATTTTTAGTTTTATTTAGCTTATTCTTCTGGATGCCAGATGTGATCGCTTCTCCTTTAGCGCAGAGGTTAGAACAGTATCCTAAATGGCACAATAAACCACCAGTCAAAATAGCTCAAGGAGATCTTTCTTATCCTGATTGGCTGGCAGGAACATGGAATGCTACCAGTACTCTAGTCGAGCAGACTGCCCCTTTAGCTCCGGAAATAGTAACCCCCGGATTTGAGGATAATCAACGTTACATCGGTCAACCAGTTGAGTTTTCTGCCAGGTTTGGCACAGAGTATTTTATACCTCAAAAATCCTTATTCTCGAAGCTAAGTACTAAAGCCAAAACACCTCAGGTAGTTGCAGACAGGGTCTATAACGGTACAAACATTGCCCGAGCTTATTTAGGAGCAGACAATATCCTTAGAGTCCAGACTGATCCTGATAATCCTAACAAACAAATTACCTTACTAAAGGGCGATCGCCAACTTAGTTCTCAGGTTACTGCCAGAGCCTCCGAAAATCCTCAAAGCGATCACTTTATCGCATCTGAAGTCACAAAACAGTTGTTCCGTTCGCCTGAAAGAATCTATCTCAACGAAGTAGAAACTACCTCTGACTATCATCAGGTTGATTCAGGTGCAGTTGAAGCTACTCAAATCACAGCTATTTATCTTTCCCCTCAGGATCCAGACTATTTCCGCGCCAAAGATCGACCTGTAGCTATTTATCGCTATCGGCTACAACTCCACAAACTATAAGTTTTTCCTCATAAAAAGTTGATTTTTGTTCAGGGAATTCTCAGGAAAATACGAGAAGATGAAGAAAATTTACACTAATATTACATCTTATAGTCAGAGAAAATGACTACTTGTCTTCACCCAAAACTCAGTAATATCTTGGTGGTTATTCCCGTCAGGAATGAAGCCAGCACTATTGCAGGAGTAATTAATAAACTAAAGTCTCTAGGCTTAAATCAAATTAGAGTTGTCGATAATGGTAGCAAAGATCGTTCTGGAGACATTGCAATTCGGAATGGTGCAGAAGTAATTCGCGAAAACAAGCCTGGGTACGGTCAAGCCTGCTGGAGTGGGTTACACAAGATTCCCCACGATATCGAATGGGTTCTATTTTGTGATGGGGATGGTAGTGACGACCTCGATTTTTTACCTGAGTGGTTTCAACTGCGTGATAAATATGACTTCATTTTAGGTGATCGCAGAGCTACTGCTGCTGGTAGGGCGGTGATGACCCCTGTACAGCACTTTGGTAATGCTTTAGCAACCAACTTGATAGCTTGGGGATGGGGATATCGATATCGAGATCTGGGTCCTTTACGCCTGATTCGACGCGATAAATTGGTAGAAATTGCCATGAGTGATCGTGGTATGGGCTGGACTGTAGAAATGCAGGTCAAAGCGATCGAATCCAACCTCAAAATTGCAGAATTTCCCGTAGCCTACTTTCCTCGCCAAGGAGGTAAGTCGAAGATATCTGGCACAATTAAAGGGAGT
>CAZSEZ010000018.1:0-29704 GCA_964606015.1 uncultured bacterium | reverse complement strand
TCGCGATTTTCGGCAGTAGCAAATAGCCAAGTTGCTCCCGCCCAATCATGGCTAAATTCTGCGTTGCCAGCAACAGGGGCACCCTGCTTGAAGTAAGCTACAGTATCAGTACCCCGAATGGCTAAACCCTGATTATCCTTAAAAAAACGAGCACTCGCAGTATTGGCTTGAGCAACTTCAACCACTGAAGCATTAGCTACATTATTTAACTGCTTGCTACCATTGGTGGCGTAACCAGCGAAGAGTAACAGTCCCGTACAAGTCAAGAGTGCCAAGGCCGGTGTTTTACGTTTAACCATAATTTTTAGTCTGACTAATAATTCTAAATTTGACTTGATATTAGTAGACACTTTGAAGCTTAAATTTAGCTGAACCCATGCTAATAATGTGGTGAAAAAGCCATGGTGCTTTGAATTATGTCTCTTTTAATAGTTTTTTCTTTTTTCGAGAAAGGGTCAAAACAGGTTGTTAGATCTAGCACTAAGTTGATGCTGCAATCTCGTTCTTAAACTACAATAATTAAGCTCTAAATTCTCGATTCATGCAGTCATTTCCCTTTTCTTTACGGAAAATTAACCCCTATTTTTACCTACTACTTATTACTTTATTGGCCGCTGGATTAAGACTGTGCTGGTTAGGGGATGCTCCCAATACTTTTTCTACTGATGAGGCGTCTAATGGCTACGATGCTTACTCTATTTTATTGACTGGTCGCGATCGCTATGGTGATTTTTTACCTTGGTTTCTCAGGGCTTTTAATGATTCGCGTGAGTCTTTGTATGTTTGGCTAATAGTTCCTTTTATTAAGTTATGGGGGCTAAATGAATTTAGTTCGCGTTTTCCTAGTGCGATCGCAGGAGTGCTAACTGTTCCTGTTGTTTATGGTTTAGCAAAAGAACTTTGGCAGAAAGCCAATATCGCTTTGGGTGCTGCGTTGTTAGTAGCAGTTAGTCCCTGGAGTATTTTTTATAGTAGATTGGCTTTTCGTGCCAACTTGTTTCCCTTATTTTTTTGCCTGGGATTGTTGTTTTGGTTGAGAGGTGATCGCAAACCTGTTTGTCTAGTTTTTAGCGGTATTTGGTTTGGCTTGAGTCTCCACACTTATGCTGCTGCTAGGGCCTTTGTGCCGTTGTTTTTACTGGGTTTGAGCGCGATTTACTACCGCCAACTACTAAAGCACTTGAGATGGACTTTAGTTGCCGCTACTATTTTCAGTGGATTTTTACTTTTTTTGCTCCAGTTTTGGCTGGCTCCTGAAGGTTCAGCAAGGGTTGCAGAAACTGGTCTTGAGACTAATATTTTTAAGCTACTACTATATTATCTTTCTTATTTAGAGCCTGTCTTTCTCTTCTTTTTTGGTGATTTTAGTGTTCGCCGTAGTGTGACTAGTATTGGTGTTGGCCAGTTATATATCTGGGAAATTTTTACTGTCGTTACTGGTTTGCTTGCTCTCAGGAAACAGCGAGATCAAGTTAGTAAACTGATCTTCCTCTGGCTATTTTTGTATCCTATTCCCGCAGCCTTAACTGAAGAGCAGCATGCGATTAGATCTATTATTGGTATGCCTTTGTTTGCTTTGATTTCTAGTTATGGCTTGTGGCTAGTTTGGAAACGTTGGAATCAGACAAAAAAAAGCTTACTGCTAGCTGCGATCTCTATTTCTCTGGGATATCATCTCTATGCTTACACCGATTATGCAATCAACAAAATTAGTAATACAGGGGTTGGACATTGGCAGTATGGCATGAGAACTGCTCTAACTTATACTGAAAACAGTGATGCTCAGTGTGTTGTCGTTAGCAACAAGTTCAAACGCCCCAATATCTATATCCTCTTTTATAGTCAATATCCACCTGCTCTGTTCCAGCAGTCGCCTCATGATCCTGAAACGAAGTACTTCAGTAATCCAACTTCCCTGGGAAAATACACGATTGCTGAGATTGCTACTTATCAGCCTACTAGGAATAATTGCTTGTTTATCGTAGAACCAAAAGAACTAGAAACATTTCAAGCTATTTATCCTCAAGCTAGTGAGATCATGAATATCCAAACTCCTCAAGGAAAAAGTGAAATCATCATCTATCAAGAGCAAGGAGTAAACTAATAAAACCCTACATTCCTATTATGACTCACTAGTTTTAGTTACCCTGTAAGAGAAAGAGAACAGGCATAAGTTCAAAAAAGCTCGTTTGCTGTTCTTTTCCTCCTTTAAACTAAGCAAGAACCTAACTAGTTTTAGAAGTCTACTGACCGTTAGCTCTTCTTGTATCTTGAACTGCAACCCAGAAAAGAATTGCTGTAATCGGGATGCTAAGAGCCAAAATAAGTGTCGTGGTGGTGCTACCTAGCTCTGGTTGTCCTGAAGAAAGTTCGAATACTGAACCGACTGCTGCGATCGCAGTAATGCAACATAAAGCCAAACAAATACCACTTTTAGCTGTAATTGGAGTCACTGGAGATAATTTTCCTTAATTGTTTGTAATAGTTGTCTCTTATTTAATCGGTTGAACGGCACTTACTGCAAATCCTTTTTTCTGAAGCTCTTGAGTTAGGGCAATTTCATTGTCCACGCGATCAACGAACATTACTCCATTAAGGTGATCCATCTCGTGTTGAATCGCTCTGGCTAGTAAATCTTTAGCTTGTAGTTTTTGGGGTTTACCATTTTCGTCCTTGTAGCTAACTTCGATCGCTTCGGGTCGTTCTACTTCGAGATACACACCAGGAATGCTCAAGCATCCTTCATCGGAAGAGCAAAGTTGACTGCTAGAACGGATAATCTTGGGGTTGATCAGAACCAAAGGAGGATGATCTGGATCGTCTGGCTCGCAGTCTATGACAATTAGCTGTTTATTAATCCCAACTTGGGGTGCTGCTAGGCCAATACCATCGGCACTATACATAGTCTGCAACATTTCTCTGATCAAAGTACGCATCTTATCGTCTACTTTGGCAATTCTTTTCGCTGGTTGACGAAGGACGCGATCGCCTAAGAAGTGAATATCTAGCGGAGGATTGGCTAATTTTTTCTTTTCTACTGCAACTGCTGAAACCATAGAGTTTTGTTGAGGATGATTAAGCTAATATTTTTTCTATTTTATCTTTTTTACGGATGCTGTAGCTTTTAACCCTTTTTTTGCTTTTCGCCAAAAATTATGAGTAGCATTAAGATAAAGTCGGGTTCTCAGGCTCAGTAATCAATGTACAGTCTGACAAGTCAGCAACAAACTATAGAATTGTAGGCTCTAACTAAAACCGAAGTTTTAAAAGAATGAGTGAATTTGACCCCTATCTAACAGTACTGGGTTTGGATCGTAAGGCAACCAAAGAAGAAATCAAGCAAGCCTATCGCAGCTTGGCAAAAAAATGGCACCCCGATCGCTATGCAAATCAGCCCCAGTTACTTGCCGAAGCAGAGGTTAGAATTCAGCAAATCAATCAAGCCTACGATAAGCTCAAAAACTATACTCCCGGTGATGTGGGTAGTTCTAATAGCTACAATTCGCCAAAAACTACTAGTAAAACAAACAGTAGAGTAAAGGCTAATGTCAGCAACGAATCAGAAAATTCTGCCAAAATTCACTATCAAAGAGGTATTGAGTTTGCAGAAAAAGAAGACTACGAACTAGCAATTTCAGAATTTACTCAAGCAATCAAACTTAGTCATGACTTTATTAATGCCTATCAGTACAGAGGCTATATCCTCTCTAAACTAGGTTATGACTTAAGAGCAGAAGCAGATTTCCATCGTGTAGAAAGTTTGAAGCTGGCTCAAAAGCTTGGTAAGACAACTCAAAAATCTAGTTCCAGTTCCAGTTCTAGGTCTAATTATCGTAGTCAAACTGCCCAGAAATATGCCCGCAAGTATCAGCAATCACAACCAGATTTTATTGATTTTTTAGAACAGTATTGGTTTCTCATTTTATTGGTATTTTTAGCCATACTTCTAGCAGCGATTTAAATTGAGCAAGATACTCAACAAGAGATAATCATATAACTAAGTTATTGTGTTGCTAACTCTGCCAGCTAGCCACCACATTGAGTTCTCCAGTTTGATAAAGCTGGGCACAACGACGACGTTGAATTTTACCGCTAGAAGTTTTTGGAATGCTACCTGTTTTAATCAGAGAGACCCCATAAACTTCTACTTCGTGCTCCTGTCCTACTCGCTGACAGATAGCTGCAACGATTTCCTCGATATTTTTTTCTGTGGTTAGAGAACGAATTGCCTGTCTGGTCACTTCTTGTACGACGATTAATCTTTCTGCTCCAGCGAGATCGAGTGAGAATACTGCTCCTGCATTAGTTCTTAATGCGGGATGTGCTTCTTGAACCGTTTGTTCCACATGTTGGGGATAGCAGTAACGTCCCATAAAGATCATTACTTCTTTGAGTCTGCCTGTGATGTAAAGCTCTTCCTCCGCGATAAATCCTAAATCACCTGTGCGTAACCAGTTGATTGTGCTGTCTTCTAGAAGTTTTCCTGCAAAAGTAGCTTGAGTTTCCTGCTCTTGCTCCCAATAGCCTTGGCCTATTCCAGAACCTTTAACCCAGATTTCTCCTACTTCGTCAGATTGACATTGGACTAGTGTTTCAGGATGGACAATTATGACCTCTGTATCGAGCCAAGTTTGACCACAGCTAACGATCGCTTTACCATCCGCAGAATCGGTGACTACCACTTTATTTTGTTCTAACTGAGAACTATCAACCCTCAGGACTTTCGGCTCTTGCTCGGCTTTGCCTCCTGTAACAAATAGAGTCGTTTCTGCCATGCCATAACAAGGATAAAAAGCCTTAGGATTAAAGCCACAAGGGGCAAAAATGTTACTAAAACGCTCCAAAGTTTCTGCTCTAACGGTTTCTGCCCCAGAAAAAGCGACTTGCCAACTACTAAGGTCTAATTGTGACAAGTAATCTTCCGTGGCTCTCAGACAAAGTAGATCGTAAGCAAAATTAGGCCCACCACTAGTGGTGGCACGATAATTGGTAATTGCTTTGAGCCATTCAAAAGGTTTTTGTGCCAATGCCACAGGAGACATCAATAAGCTTTCGGTTCCCAAGTAAAGAGGCTGTAAAACATTGCCAATCAGACCCATATCGTGGAATAGCGGTAGCCAACCAACCACTATGGCGTTCTCATCGTGGCCAAACCCTTGGCGAATCATTTCTTCGTTCTGCAAGATATTACCGTGAGTTACCATGACTCCTTTGGGAATACCAGTAGAGCCAGAAGTGTACTGCAAGAAGGCTATACTCTCTGGTTCAATGCTTGGTTGTTGCCAACTAGCTGCTAGTTCGCGGTCAATATCATCTGTAGTAAACCACTTGAGGTGCTTGAATTTACTAACTACTCCTAAGTTAGTTGCAATTTTGCTTTTGAAACCCTCAATTATTTCGCTAGTAGTCAGAATAACTTCTGCTCCTGAATCACCAATTCGTTGTGCTAATTTGCTGAGATCCTTGCTATGACGAGGTGGTGTTGTGGTGACAGCGATTGTATCTGCGTAGAGACAACCCATAAAAGCTGCGACAAACTCAATTGCAGCATCATAGGTGTAGACCAAAACCACTCTAGCTTTTGGTTGAGTAAGCGACTGGAGTTTTGCAGCGATCGCTCTAGCTTGGAGATTTAACTGGGCGTAAGTTATCTTTCCTGTCTCGGTTGTGCCATCCTGGAGAAAGCGATAAGCAATTTTTTGGGGTGTTGTGCCCGCTCTTTGCTGAAGAAGTTCGACTAAATTGTGCTGTTTTTGCATAAAATACTTGATGATTGCCAACAAGAATGGACAAAAATGGAACTTATCTTAGAGTAAAAGCTTCAAAAGAATTAGCGATCCTAATTATTCTAGTTGTCCTTAGGGAAGCATGATGTCTTATTTTAAGTTAATGATTAAGCAAAAAAGCAAACCCCTACATTCTTTTGTTACTGCTGGTATATTAGCAGTCATTAGTTCTTTTGGTAGTGGAATTATCACTCCAGCCTTGGCTCAGGCATTTAGCTCGGAAGAGGTAGCTAACTATGCTAGAGCTGGGTTTCAACAGGAGATGTTGCGTCAAAAGGTTTATCAAAGGATCAAAGCTAAAGTCAATCAACCGCCTCCAAATATTACTTGCGATCGCCCAGAAACAATGCGCAATATAGACCCTAATATTAGAGGAATTGTGAATAACTATTGCAATCGTTCCAACCAGATTATCCGTCAAAACAATCTCTCTATTCAACGTTTTAACCAGCTTAAGAATCGCTATGATCGCGGTGGTGCCTTTTTTCAGCAGGTACAGCAACAACTGTTAAACATGCAGAATAGATGATTTGTGGTTAGTTCTGTGACTTTGCTGTGGCCAAAGTCACACTTGAAGGCATGGGGTTGGTATTAGAAGCCAAAGTTGCTAGTTTGCTCGTGCTCGTTGAAAGATCCTAACAATGTTTTGAGGGCAATGTTTTGGGCCATGTCCATTTGAGCATAGCTAAAAACAAAAGGTCTTTCAGGAGCAATCTGGGACTCAAACCATTCTCTGACATAGGGGCTGCCATAAATAACTAGACCTAGTAAGCGATCGCTATTTAATAGTTGTTGATACTGTTTTTTTGCTTCTAGAGTTAAACCAGCAGAACCACGGAAGGGATTACCTCGGATAAATAACTGCAATAGTGTAGGACGAGGGTCTTGATTGATTAGGCTCAGGCTATTAGTGTCAATAATCTGTCTTTGATAGCCTAGACTTTGGGGGATTGCGATCGCAGGAGTGGCTAGATCGAGATAGCTAGTATTTAAAACATCATCTACCACGATTAAATTGCGACAATCCTGATTTTTGTCAATCTCTAAAGGCAAATTACCAGTTGTGACTAAAGAATCTTTGACTATTTTTTCCGCAACTAGATAGCCATCCACAACCAGGTTTTTTGCACTATTTGGTTCTTTGTCTTTGCTTTGTATTTTTCCTTGAACTTTATTTTTCAAGGTTTGTACCCTTTGGTAAGCTTTGTCAATCTTAGTTTCTGTTATTTTGCCTGTTTGCACTGCTTGGTAAATAGCATCAATAGCAGTTTCAGGATTTTCTGGCATAAGTAAGATATCAGCACCAGCATCGATTGCCATGACAGCTACAATTTCAGGATCGCTGTATTTGGTAATCCCTCCCATGATCAAGGCATCGGTAACAATCAAACCTGAAAAACCTAATTGTTCTCGGAGTACCTCAGTCAAGATCGAGCGCGACAAAGTAGCAGGATGTTGCTTATCCCAAGTCGGAATGGTTAGATGGGCTGTCATCACGCTGTCTATCCCAGCTTCAATAGCGCTTTTAAATGGGGGAAGCTCGATCTGTTCTAAGCGATCGCGATTGTGATTAATGACTGGTAAATCTAAATGTGAGTCAGTGGTCGTGTCACCATGTCCGGGAAAATGTTTGGCTGTAGTTAAAACTGTTGTAGTTTGTGCGCCTAAAATGAAAGCTTTGGTCAAAGTGCTGACAATTTCAGGAGATTCCCCAAAGGCCCGGATATTAATTACGGGATTTTCAGGATTGTTATTGACATCGACTACGGGAGCTAGCAACCAATTGATGCCAATTTCCAAAGCTTCTTTTGCCGTGACTGCCCCCATTTGGTAAGCATATTGCTGTGCTTGGGCCAAATCTTTTTTGGCGATTGCAGCTAAGGTCATTGGTGGGGGAAACCAGGTTTTACCACTAAACCTTTGTCCTACTCCTTCTTCAATATCCGCAGCAACCAACAACGGTGTGCTAGCCCAAGACTGAAGCACTTTAGTCCGTTCCCTAACTTCTGTCGCGGAGCCACCCAACAAAATAACTCCACCAAGATTGAGATCTTTGAGCCAACGTTGGAGAGTTAGATTCGGTGCTTCCCATTGTGGGTAACGTCTTTGGCGATCGCATAAATAGCCAGAAGCTCTAACGACAATCAATTGTCCAATTTTGGCGCGTAAATCCATTTTATGGGTGTAAAAATTTTTAGCAGGGAATTTAAGTTAATTCTGGCGGCATGATGGGTAGGGAAATTCTAAAGGTCGAACCTTTATCGACTTTGCTTCTTACAGAAATCTGGCCGCCACCTTTTTCTACTAGTTGGCGCACAATGGTTAGGCCGAGTCCTGCTCCAGCATTGGGAATATTACTAATTGTTTTGGCCCGATAGAAACCGTCGAAAATTTTTGCCAAATCTTGGGCATTAATTCCTCTACCCGTATCACCAATAGTGAGCTCAACATGATCATCTTTAAGAGTGGCCTGAACGCTTACTTTCCCTTGTGGCGGGGTGAATTGCAAACTGTTGTTGAGCAATTGCACTACTATTTGTCTTAGCCAGGCAGCAGGAAAAATAATTGGGGGTAAATTGGCCGGAATTGTATAACCAAGCTGGATTTTTTTTTCGTTAGCTAGAGGTTGATAAGTACTGACTATTCCAGGGACAAATTCACCAAGCATGATAGTGTCTGCTTGAGGCGAACCCCCAAGTTGGAGTAGTTCGAGTAATCCACTAATCACTGCATTTTGGCGATCGCACTGGGCTTCTAGCATTCCTAGATAGCGCAGTCTTTGTTCACCTTTAATCTGTTTAGATTCGAGCAAACTGATGGTGGTTTTCATATACGTAATGGAAGAGCGCATTTCTCCCACTAAGTTTTCGAGAAAATCTACTTGTAAGCCCAAACTAGAGTCAGGGGCTTGGTGATCAGCGATTTCCGGAAATAAAGAAGATTCTGAGGTAGCTAAATCGTTTTCTTTTTGTAGCTGTTTGATACTTAACTCACTCAATAATTGCTGAGCAATAGACTTTTCTGGCTCAAAAGCTAGTTGCTTAATTGCGATGTCTGGATTGTTGTCAGCAATAGTTTTGGTTAATTCTTGGTAAAAAAACTCGATCAAGTTGCAATCAAAGCTAACTATTGTTTCTAAATAGGGCTGTTGGACTCGTTTACCAGAAGCATTTATATTTATTTTTCCTTTCTGCCATTGTCCCAGAACTAGGCTAGAAAAATTATTAGATAGCACTAGTAAAAAACATTCTCTTTTCAAGCGAGAGTTTTTTCCCAGAATGATAGGGATAGTTTTCGCAGAAGAAATTGTGGCATTTGCCAAAGACTTGCTAGAACGTTCGGAAAAGTCGCCACATAAATAAACAACATCAATACTGTCTTGTTGTTGGAATTGTTGAATGACTGGCGTCCAATTGGTCGATTGAGGAGGTTTGATGATGACTGTTGCTTTAAGTTGTTGCTCTACGACAACTTGAGTAATACTAGAAACATAGGAGAAGAGAGTTTTTGGACTAATCCCTACCGATAAAGGAGAAGAATCGCTATCCTGAATTGTTTGATAAAGAGATTGGCTACTCTGATGGGGGTGGTTCATAGTCGGGGATAGATGGTGGTTTCTCCATGCTTTTTTACTGATTAGTAAATCATCAAGAAATATAGATATATCTTCGCAAGCTGGAATACCTAAGCTATGGCTTGTTGGATATTGTGCTACTAATTATCTGCAAATCTTACTTATAACTAGCTAAAGTGGCAACTATGGATTGAGCTAAAGCTTCTAAATGATAGCCTCCTTCGAGTCCAAACAATAGATTGGAGCTGACTTCTTTGAGCTGTTTAGTCAGGATTCCATAATCTTCTGGATTTAATGCTATACCTGCTAATGGGTCTTGCAAGTTGGCATCATAACCCGCACTAACTATGATCAGTTGAGGCGAAAAATCTTCTAGCCAAGGAATTATTTCAGCAGTGAATAAAGTTATATATTCTTTGATAGTGCTACCTTTGGGCAGAGGTAAGTTGAAAATATTATTGTGTTGACCGTGGTAGCTAGCTTGTCCTGTACCAGGGTAACAAGGAGATTGATGTAAAGAGCAATAACGAATTTGAGGATTGGCTTCGACGATAGCCTCTGTTCCGTTACCGTGATGCACATCCCAATCTAGGATTGCAACTTTTGATATCTGGGGCTGTTGTAGAGCATAGTTCGCAGCGATTGCAGCATTAGCAAATAGACAAAATCCCATCCCTCGATCTCTTAATGCATGATGCCCAGGGGGACGAGCCAGCACAAAAATTGGTTGACCTCTTTCAATTACTGCATCTACTCCATCCAGCCAGGCATTAACCGCTAACAATGCAACCTTATAGCTTTGGGGCGAAACCACTGTATCGGGGTCGAGATAGCCTCCTCCAGCTTCAGCAATTTGTTTAATCCTTTGGATATATTTGGGATCATGTACTTTGCTAACTTCAGCTAAAGCATCTCTCGTGGTTAAGTTACTAGGCGATCGCCAATCAATTTCTTGATGCCAAGGTACTTTTTGCAGTGCACTTACGACCGCAGTTAATCTAGCAGCAGATTCAGGATGGTTTGAACCAGTATCATGATCTAGAAAGCGATCTGAATAAATAATAGGCAACATTTTTTCTACTAGTTATGACTGAAAGCTGACTGTCGCTTGCATTTTGCTACTGACTACTACCTAGTAACAACTAACTTCCAATAACTCCATGCTCGATTTACTTAATAATTCTTGGTTGAGTGCGATTACTCTTAATACCGTACTGATCGCGATTGCCTTGATCTTACCGAAAAAACTCCTTACCTTTTGGGGCTACATCAATGCTTGGATTTTAGGAATAATTATCTGGGGAACTCTCGGTTGGCAAGGTTACACTGTGGTTATCTTTTATTTTTTTGTGGGGTCGGGAGTTACAAAAATTGGGATTGCTGAAAAAGAAGCAGCTGGTATTGCGGAGAAGCGTTCTGGTGTCCGAGGCCCAGAAAATGTCTGGGGTTCTGCCTTGACCGCAACTATTTGCGCGTTAGCAACATTAGTTGCTCCACCAATGCTCAAAAGTTTGTTGGTATTAGGTTATGTGGCATCTTTTGCAACTAAGCTCTCGGATACTTCTGCTAGTGAAGTAGGTAAAGCATATGGCAAGAGTACTTTTTTGATTACTACTCTCAAACCCGTTCCCAGAGGAACAGAAGGTGCGATTAGTTTGGAAGGTACTGTTGCAGGTATTATTGCTTCGATCGCGATTGCTCTGGTGGCCTATTTTATTGGACAGATCGATTTATTGGGTTTGGGTTTGTGTGTAACTGCTGCTTTTATCGCCACTAATTTTGAAAGCCTAATCGGTGCAACCTTACAAGAAAATACCCCCTGGCTAACTAATGAAGTAGTCAACTTTATCAACACGACAATTGGCGCGATCGCAGCTATGTTATTAGCTGTTTTCTTGAGTTGAATATTCTGGTTGCTTACTATAATGTTTGGCTACTAAATTTTCTCTGATTCGGCCGATTCTTGCTTGGCTATTTACGGGAGTGCGGGGTAAGGGCAAGCTAGTATTGGGCCATAACGGTAGATCGATACAAGGACAACCAGGATCTTGTAACCCCAACTCTATCGTTGGTACAGGCATCCGACAACGGGCACAAGCACTGATATTCCAGCTAGAAGAAAGTAATTCTTCGATAGTGCAATTTGCCCCTTCTAAATAGTAACCTCGACCATTTTGTTCGAGAATTTGTTGCCAGTAAGACTCAAATTTTGCCGAGTAACGATCTCCATTTACGATAGGTTCGCTTAAATCGATTTTTTCTTGTTTATGATGTAGCAAGTTTTTCCCCAGCTGAAGCCAGCAGGCGAGATAGGTTTTTACTTGTTCGGAGGAAGCCATTTTTAAAAGGATGAGGAATAAAGGATACTGAGAATAAAGCGAAAATTTTGTAGAGAATCCGGAGGATAATGCGAAGATGTCACGTTTGAGTAGAGCTTCTATCGATTACTGACAATCAACCAGAAACTTTTAACAACTTAATTCTAAGGTTTGAGACAACGATCTTTATCAGACTGTAAGGGTTGATTCACTATTGCTTCATATTTTGTAAACTAATGCCATGGGTGCAGAGATCAATGGCATAACCACCCGTTACTAGGTAGTTATTATCGGCAATTTCTCCAACACAACGAATTAGATTTCCTAAGCGATCGCGAAATAGTCTTCCCGAGGGATATGCCGGAACTACTCCCCAGCCCGTTTCTTCTGCCACGAAGATGAGTTGTGCTTTTGATTGGCTAGTGCTTTGGAGTAGATTGGCTTTTGCTGTTTGCCAGGGGTTTTCTTCTAGGGCTAATAAATTAGCTACCCAACTACCAAGAGAGTCGACCAGAAAGCATTGTTCTATGGTTCCAGAAGCGATCTCCTTGGCTATATTCCTCGGTTCGGCAACTGTCCGCCAATTGCTTGGTCTTCTTTGCTGATGCAGTCTAATGCGTTCTTGCCATTCTCGATCTTCATCATTACTGCTTGCCGTAGCTAAGTAAACTATAGATTTCTTACTTTGACTAGCCAAATATTCTGCCCATTCACTCTTGCCAGAACGAGCAGCACCAGTTACCAGAATAATTTTGCCGATAGCTGTAGTTGAAAGTTGAGCTTGTGCCACCAAATTAATTTAAGTCAGACTGTGAAATACCTTGAATTTAAGCCTAATCTTGCTAGGAAGAAATTCTTTTTAATTTAATGAATAATTCCAGCAACACATAAGTTATTAATAATTTCCTGACAACCAGAGAGGAGCGTGGCACAATTGGGGCAAATCTTCTCGATAACGCTGTTTATTAGCGCACTACAGTGTGCAAAACCCTGTTCACGAAATATTGGATCAGACTCCCCTCGATTTTTTTTACTATCTGAAGTTTGATTTTTTGTTAGTTTAATTGCCACAATAACGAAATTTATAGATGATAACTTCTTTAAACCCAACAGAAAGACAGATTCTTGATGCACCATCAATGGTGGATTTGAGTCGATACGATATGTCTAATTTTGACCGAGGTAGGGCAAGTTGGATTGTGATCCTCTGGTGGTTTGTTCAAGCGATCGCTTTTCCGCTGAGTCTGCACAACTTGAATGGTTTTCGTTGTTGGTTGTTGCGTTTATTCGGGGCGAAAATTGGCAAGAAGGTAGTTATTCGCCCGACAGCTCGATTTATTTATCCTTGGAAAGTAACTATTGGCGATCATAGTTGGATCGGAGATGATGTTGTTTTTTATAGTGTTGATTCGATCTATATTGGTTCCCATGCTGTAGTCTCTCAAAAAAGCTATCTCTGTACTGGGAGTCATGATATTCAGCAGCCTACTTTTCCGCTTGTGACTGCTCCTATTCAAATTGGTAATGGCGCTTGGGTAGCAACGGACTGTTTTGTTGCACCAGGAGTTACTATAGGAGCAAATTCGGTCGTTGGTGCTAGAAGCAGTGTTTTTCGGGATGTTCCTCCCCAGCAGGTAGCTTGGGGAAGTCCTTGTAAAGCTCGCTACGAAAGAACATTACAAGCGTGATATTAAGCATCAGTCGATAACTATTAATCACAACTAGATCAAAACATATGCATTTAGATTCCAACATTATTCAATCAGCCAGAAGAATCTACCATACCTATCGCAATCTATACTCTCGCATTCCCAGACAGCCTCGTGGAGTTGTTTTTAATCCTGATACTTTCCGTGGACAGCTAGTCTTTAAGGAGAAACCCTTGTTGCTACCAGGAGAATGTTTTGTGCCTTTGCATCATTTGGAAGCCAGAATGCTCTAGTTAAGAGAGCCAAGATTGAAAATAGCTTCCTGTATAGTCTATTTGAGGTAGAGCTTGAGAATTTGGGTAGATTCGTGAGAAAACCGTACTCTTGTCCTTAATTCCCGATACTTGATAGTTTTTTCGCTAAAAAAGGGAACTGTGGGATAGGGAAATCTCTTAAGTATGGCTTATGGAAACTGTGGTATCCGCGATCGCGAATTGCTATGTCTTTATATTTGGGGCTTGCATTGGCAGTTTTCTTAATGTTGTAATTTATCGAATTCCTGCTGGGTTGTCCTTGCTATATCCTCCTTCGCGTTGTCCTAAATGTGGACATCGTTTAGGGAAAACTGAAAATGTTCCTGTTTTGGGTTGGTTGTGGCTTCGAGGTCGTTGCAAATCCTGTAAGACGCCCATTTCTGCTCGTTATCCTACTATTGAGGCGATTACTGGAGTTATTTATCTACTGGTATTTTGGCAGTTTGGCTATAGCTTAGAAACTGTCGGTTACTGGGCATTGTTAAGTTGGTTGTTATCTTTATCGATGATTGATGTTGACACAATGACGTTGCCTAGTTCTTTGACTAAGTCTGGTTTGATTCTGGGTTTACTGTTTCAAGGGTTACTTGGCTGGAATGATGCTGGATTTCCTGGAATAGCTGATCGCTTAATTTTTGGAATTACAGGAGCTGTTTCGGGGATTTGGTTATTAGAAATTATCGGTATCATTGGCATGTTGTGCTTGGGTCAGCAAGCAATGGGTGATGGTGATGGCAAGTTGATGGCAACAATTGGAGCCTGGTTGGGCTGGCAATCTGTGTTGCTCGGTGGATTTTTGGCTTGTGGTTTAGGTGCTGTTATTGGTGGTGGCGCGATCGCATTAGGGATTCTTAGCCGCAAACAGCCTATGCCTTTTGGTCCTTATCTCTGTTTTGGCGGGTTATTAGCTTTGTTTTTTGGCGATCATATTATAAGTAGCTATCTCAATATTTATGGCTTTTAGTCTTGTTATGATTAACTCAGATTGTTTTAGGAAAGTGTTTGACTAGATATTTATGAGTTATCAGGAAGAAGCTACTTGTAACCAGTGTGAAGGAAAAGGCTATACCGAAATTAGAGATTGTTCAGGGGATATTCAGCGAACCGAGACGTGTTCTTTTTGTGAAGGTTCGGGTTATTTGGACGTAGAAGAAGCAGATGAATAGCTCTGGTTATATTGATTTTTGAATGCTTGCTTTAATGATTGAAAACAATAAGCCTGAGTATACATTTAAATATACGTTAATAAATATCAGTTACAGATATAATTTGAATGATGTGCTTGTGCGATTATTGTGACAGAGATACTTGATCTGGATCAATTATTGAATCTAGGATCTCATTATTTAAGATTGATATTAGAACTGTATAAAGTTATAAAGAGTAAAATCTAATGACTGAGTAGCTAAGTATGCTATCTTTTGTGACTATATAAAGAATATGAAAATGTTTTAGTATTACCATTGCCATTAAAGAATTACGTTATCTATAATTGATATGGAATTGTCTGGATTCTAAGGCAATTTTTTATTTTAAATTTAGTGTTTTATCTGTAGAAAACAATTTATTTATGTTTTTAGATAATATTCTTGGCCAAAGTATTCAAAATACTCAAAGTGTAATTAGTGATTTTATTGATAGCGGTAATCTAGATTCTGGGAAAAGATTATTATCTGTCTTTGGCAGTGATTTTAATCTTGATTTGGGAATTGATTTAATAGAGTCTTTAGCTACAGGAGAGACTACTGTCCCGATCGAAATTTTGCCTGCTGCCAGCATAAACGATGCTCAAGGTGCATTTGGGAATGAAACTATTTATCTGTCCGAAGAAGTTTTAGCTACAAGTGATGTAGAGCTTGTTACCAGAGTTTTATTGGAGGAAATCGGTCATTTTATTGATGCGTCGATTAATAGTAGCGATGCTCCTGGGGATGAGGGGGCGATATTTGCAGAGTTTGTTTTAAATCAAGAATTAGATTCTCAACGATTGGCTTTATTACAAGCCGAAGATGATAGCACAGTTGTCAATCTTGATGGTTCGGAAATCGTGATCGAGCAAATGCGTACGATTTTTGTCAACGCTAGTGGAACTGGTGGCGATGGTACGTCTTGGACTAGCGCTTTTAATAGACTACAGGATGCTTTGGCTAGTGCTGAAGCTGGAGATGAGATTTGGGTAGCGGATGGGACTTATTTTCCCACAATTGCTTCGGATCGTAGTGCTACTTTTACCATTCCTGATGGGGTCAGGCTATATGGTGGCTTTGCAGGAGGAGAAACAAGTCTAAGTCAAAGAGACATTGAGCGCAATGTGACGATTCTCAGTGGCGATATCGGTACTACTGATGATAATTCTGATAACTCTTTTCATGTAGTTACTCTAAGCAATGTTAGTGACGAGACTTTAGTAGATGGTTTTACTATTACCGCAGGCAATGCTGATGGTGGTTCAGGAGACCGCTCTGGAGGTGGAATTCGTAGTACAAATAGTGATGCTAGACTTGCAAATCTAGTAGTTATCAATAATTCTGCGAGTAATCTTGGTGGGGGCTTTTATAGTGAAGATTCTCAACACCAGTTAAACAATGTCGAGTTTGTTCGCAACGCAACTATTTCTACTATCTTTGGAGCTGGTGGCGGATTTTACTCTACTGATAGCAACGATTCGTTAGTTGATGTTATTTTTCGGTCTAATTTTTCTGGTGACTCTGGTGGTGGGCTATATAACAACAGTAGTTCTCTAGATTTACTAAACGTCGAATTTATTGCTAATAGAGCTAATGATGATGGTGGCGCGATTTTTAATGACCGCCCAGATCGTTTTACTTTGACTGGTGGAACTTTCCTCAACAACAGTGCCTTAGATAATGGAGGTGCGATTTTTAATGATCGCTCTAGTGATTCTTTTATTAGTGTTTCCCGCAGTATTTTTCAAGGAAATGTGGCAGACGCTGGAGGTGCTATTTTTAATTTTCGTACCACTGGTATAGTCAGAGATTCACTGTTTGTCGATAATCATGGTCTTCGTGGTGGCGGAATTTACAACGATGAATCCAGCCCAGATCTGATCAACAACACTTTTGAGGGAAACATTGCTCAATTTGGAGCGGGAATTGGCACGGAGGGAGATTTTGAAGTTCAGCCTAATGTCACCAATAGTATTTTCTCAAACAATCTCAGTATTTTTGGTGGCGAGCAAATCTCTGATTCTGGTTCGTTTACTGTAATTACCAATAGTTTGGTAGAAGGTGGGGCTGAGGGATCCAATATTATTGATGATGACCCTCGCTTTGTCGATTCAGATAACTTTGACTTCCGTCTGCGTAGTGACTCGCCTGCACTTAATGCTGGTACGAATAATGCTGTTAACCTCAATGACAGGATTGAAGATTTAGATTTGGCAGGAAATGCCAGAATTATTGATGGCACAGTAGATTTAGGAGCATTTGAAGGAGCACAAGTCGGTTCTACGCCTTCCGAACCACAAGCTTCTGATGCAGCCACAATTATTCATGTGGATCGTGATGCCACAGGCAATAATGATGGTTCTTCTTGGGAAAATGCTTACAGTGACTTACAAACTGCCCTGCGTAATGCGCCTTTAGGTTCTCAGATTTGGGTTGCAGAGGGAACCTATCTACCGAGCCAAAGCGATCGCAATGAAAGTTTTCAACTAAGAGATACGATTACTCTTTATGGTGGGTTTGCTGGAAATGAAACTAGCCTAGAGCAACGTAATATTCAGCAGAACCGTACTGTTTTAAGTGGTGAGCTTGGCAACAGTGCAGATATTGAGGACAACAGCATTCATGTTGTCAATGCTAGTAATGTTACTAGTAGTGCTGTTTTGGATGGCTTTACGATTCGTGCTGGCAATGCCAATGGAGCCCTTTTTGGCTCTCAAGCGTTAGGATTCGGTGGCGGAATTTTTAGCCGAGCTAGCCAGGCAACTTTTCGCAATCTAATTCTTGAAGAAAATAATGCTTCAAGAGGAGGAGGTTTATTTGTCGATGATAGTAGCTTTCATATTCTCGAAAATGTTGACTTTATTGACAATACAACTGCTGGAGATGGTGGTGCGGTCTTCAACGAAGGAAATGTTGCTTTTTTTGGCAGTACCTTTACTCGTAATAGTGCAGCCGATGATGGTGGTGCTTTCTTCAACTCTAGAGGTGATATCTATATTGAGGGCTCAGAGTTTGATAGCAATCAGGCTGGATCTAGAGGTGGCGCAATTGTCTTAGAAAATAATTTTTCTGGCAGTAATACCAATAATGAAAGGATTATCAATAGCGTTTTCTTTAATAACCAAGGCTCTGATGCTGGGGCAATCTACAACATTAATAGCGATGCTGAAGGGATTAACTTAACTTTTGCCAACAACCAGGCTGAAAGAGGTGCTGCTGTTTTTAGCCGAGGTTCTGATAATGATGTTACGCCTGAATATACCAATTCTATTTTCTTCGGTAATGTTGGCACTGTAGAATCTGCTCAAATCTTTAACGATGGCGAAAATACGATTGTTCGTAGCAGTATTGTTCAAGGTGGCTTTGCTGGGCAAAATATTAGCGATCGCGATCCTCTATTTGTTAATCAAGCTGGTGGTGATCTCCGAGTTAGAAGTGATTCTGTTGCCATTAATAGCGGTCTGAATGATTTTGTAATTGAAGATCAAGACGTTAGCGATCGCGTTAGAATTTTCGACAATGTAGTTGATATTGGGGCTTATGAATACTCTGAAGCCTATATCGAAATTAATGATCCCAGAGTTGAAGTTAGTACGGTTTCTGGTGAGTTGAGCCAAGAAAGTCAAGTCACTTTTGATATTCAATTAGTCGATTCGGCAAGTATTGCTGCTCCCCAAGATTCTACTGTTACGGTTGAGTATCGTACTGTGGGTAACTCTGCTGTATCTGGCGAAGATTTTGTTGCTAGTAGCGGTAGCGTCACTTTTGAGCCTGGACAAACTAGTCAAACTGTTACCGTTCCCGTATTTGACAATCGCTCTGGAGAAGGTAGCGAAAACTTTTTCCTAGAGATTGCTGAGGTTAGAGGGGATGTTTTGGGTTTTGAAACTCAGGGGATTGCCACGATTGTCGGAGAGAGTTCTGGGAGTAGTGGTTCTGGAAACGATGGCTCTGAAGACGAAAATTCTGGAAATGGTGGTTCTGGAGGTAACGGCTCTGGAAATGGTGGTTCTGGGAGTGGTGATTCTGAGAGTGGTGATTCTGATGGAAATGACTCGCAGACCATTCAACTATTCCGTTTTCGTAATACTAGCTTTAGCACCGGTACTTATATCTTTGTTGGGGAAGGAGAAAGAGATGCAATCCTCAATAACCCTGACTTTAATCAAACCTTTTCTCTTGATGGTGTTCGACCAGATGGTGGCGTTAATCCAGCGTTTACTGCAAGTACAGGGCCTGGAGAGAATTTGATTCCATTTTTCCGTCTCAGTAGTTTAGATATTCCTGGAACGTTCTTATTTGTTTCTACTGGTGAATATGATGCAATCTTTGCCGAAGGTTCTGATCAGCGAGATAGATGGTTACCCCAAGGATTTGATAGTGCTGGTAACGATATTGCGGAATTTTATTTGCAAGATGGCGCTGCTAACTCTGATATTGAGCGTCAGTTTAACCGCTTCCAAAATACTCAAAATGGAACTTTCCTCTATGCAGGGTTTGGTGAGACAAATGCCATCGAAAACGATCCCAACTTATCTAGTCTATTTACCAACCAAGGTGTTGCTTTTGCTTCTTTAGCCTAGAAAAACCAGGTCTATGTATAAGGGGGCAGGGAGTTTGATTTATTGGATTCTCTGCCCTTTATTTTTGGTCTAATTTGCACTTTATTCCAAAACAAAACGACGTGCTACAGCTTGTGTGGGACGAGCATTAAGCGGAAATATTTCTCTAAATTGGGCAATTTGTGCCGCAGAAACTTGGATTGGTGTTTGATAAACAACCCACTTAACTATTTCTGAACAGGGTGGAGTCGTTAAAGAGCCAAAATAGCGATATACTTCACGTTTTTTGGGTAGTAATTGAGCAATATCTATTTTCACTCCAGAAACTTTGTGTGCTTTGCTTCTTTGCTGTGGCATTGCTTGCCAAACTGGTTCTAAAGCCTTGTTACTTGTTCCTTCTTCGAGAAAAACGCCTAGTACGGCTAATTCTCCCTGAGAGTTAGCATGAACAAGGTGTAACTCCATTGGGTAAACACTATTTGTCAATGTATGCTCGCTAGGATGATGAAAATGAAACTGTAACAGCTCAAATTCTTCGCCATCTAGCTTAATAGTATTGCCGCTTTTGGCATCAACTTGAATGGTATGTCCGTTATTTATGATGGTAAGAGGTATTGGCTGATAATTAATATCAATTGTTGCTAAATCTGCGTCAACTGAAGAGTGAAGATCGATAGGTGATTGTTGCATACCAAATTTACAAGTCCTATATTCTGAAGATAAATCACCCCAATTTTCTGGGGCCTCTTTGCCTGTATAGCCCCATGTACTAACTCTGTCTGAGGCAACTGCTGCGCGGAAAGTGTATAACCCAGCCCCTATAGCGACACTTCCTCCGCCAAAGGTTAATAGTTGTAATAGTTTTCTTCTGTCCATAAAGAGATATTTCCTGGTCAATCAATCAGCTAGCCTAAGTCAGCTCGCCACTTCTTTGATGATAGAGAAAATCCCCAAATATCATATTTAATAACTATTTATTTAGTTTTATTTTTATTGCCTTTATTACGGGTTCTTATTCTTTCTAAAGTTTTGAATTTGGAAGACAGTAACTACAAATTAAATACAGCCCAATTTAGAAACAAATAATGTAACTAATTCATCAGTAGTTACCAAAATTTCCGAATTTTCTGGAGTTTTGTGATAAAGATCTGCCGTACGATAACCTTGGTTCAGGATACTTTGCCAAGTTTGTTCGATTGAGTTTACGGCGTCGATTTCTCCCCATTGAGTCAGCATCATCATCACAGAAGCGATCGCTCCAAAGGGATTAGCGATATTCTGTCCTGCGATATCTGGTGCAGTACCGTGGACTGGTTCGTAAAGTCCTAACCCCTCGCTGTTGAAGCTAGCAGAACCAAGTAGGCCAATTGAACCCACAATTGCCCCACCCAGGTCACTCAGAATATCACCAAATAAATTGCCAGCCACAATCACATCAAATCTTTGGGGATTTAGTACAAGTTGCATGGCTAAGTTATCGACTAACATCGGTTCGATCACGACATCAGGATATTTAGCTCCTACTTCTGAGACAATTTTGGTCCAGGGCAAATTTGGTAGGGCATTTTCTTTGTGGGCAACCGTAAGTAATTTTTTTCTTTTCTGGGCTTGTTTGAGTGCTACTTCTGCAATGCGTTGGATTTGATTGTCTGCATAATACATAGTGTGATAACCACTATTCGCATTTCTAACACTCTCGCCAAAATAAATTCCGCTGACTAGTTCTCGGACAAATAGAATATCAACATTCTCTGCGCGATCGCGTTTTAAGCTAGATTTTTCGACTAGGCTGGGATAACTTTTGACTGGCCTCAAGTTAGCAAAGAAATCAAATTTACGTCGTAGTTCGAGTAAACCCCCTTTACTAACTGCACCAAATAAAATTCCTGCTGAATTTTGGCAAGCTTCTATAGTTGCTTCTGGCAGATACGAACCATACTTATCGCAGGCTGGCTTACCCAAAAGTGCATAGTCCACTTCTATGCTGAAATTATGTAATTTAGCTACAGCTTGTAGAACTGTCAGCGCAGCTTCAATAACTTCTAGACCGATGCCTTCTCCAGGGATGGCAACGAGGCGATAATCCATATTTTCCATAGTTACTCCATGTACTCACATCCAGAGTACACAGAAGACAACTAACTTTTAAAACGGAGAGGGGGGGATTCGAACCCCCGATAGGGTTACCCCTATAACTCCTTAGCAGGGAGCCGCTTTCAACCACTCAGCCACCTCTCCAGGGTGACAATAAACTATGATAGCAGATTAATCATAATTGTAAACAGGGCTAACAAAAAAGGTTCTTTCTAGTCTCTGAACTTGAGTCTAAAGATTGCTAAATTGAACCCTTAAGCTACTTAATGCTAGTGAGCACTACCATTACCATCGTAACTATCAGAATCGTAGTAGCCATTCTGGGTACCGAAATAGAGACAGGTAACGGTGAAAACCCCTGTCAACACCATAATGATGAGTTTGACATCCATAGTCGAACAGTCCAATTAGTTGGTAATCCTGAGAATTTAAATCTCTTGATTGGATCCTAACGTAGATCTTTCTGGAACTGTATTAGGCAGAGACTGTTTGTTGATAAAACTTTAGACTTCAGGAGATTTTAGGTTGAGGCAAAACGATCAGTCGCAGTTACCAAGGCATCGATGATTCCAGGCTCGGAAACTGAATGACCTGCATCTGGTATTACTAGGTACTCTGCCCTTGGCCAAACCTTATGGAGTTCCCAAGATGTCACCATTGGGCAAACTACATCGTAGCGACCCTGAACGATGACTCCTGGTAAATGGGCAATGCGATCGCAATTATCCAGAAGTTGGTTTTCCGTCTCTAAAAAACCCTTGTTAACAAAGTAATGGCACTCGATGCGAGCAAAAGCTTCGGCAAACTGATCTGATCCAAAACGCTGGATGCTTTTATCGGAAGGAAGTAACTTACTAGTAGATGCTTCCCACACTGACCAAGCTCTAGCAGCTTCGAGGCGAATCTGGCGGTCTTCGCTGGTTAGACGTTTATGGTAAGCAGAAATTAGGTCTGTTCTTTCTTCTGGCGGAATAGGCTTGAGATAGGATTCCCAAGCATCGGGGAAAATGTAGCTTGCTCCGGACTGATAAAACCATTGCAACTCTTGTTGGCGCAGCATAAAAATGCCTCGGAGGATCAAGCCCAGACAGGCTGAAGGATGGGATTGGCTATATGCCAAGGACAAAGTACTACCCCAACTACCGCCGAAAACAAACCACTGCTCAATACCTAACTTATTACGGAGTTTTTCGATATCTGCAACTAAATCCCAAGTGGTATTTTCTGTTAACTCGGCGTAGGGGGTACTTTTCCCGCAACCTCTTTGGTCGAACATGATAATTCGCCATTTTTCGGGGTTGAAATACTGCCGATAAACAGGCGCAGCTCCACCACCAGGCCCTCCATGAAGTACGACTACTGGTTTGCCATTGGGATTTCCTGACTGCTCGTAGTGGATTGTGTGTAAGTCAGAGACTTGGAGGTAACCGTGATCGTAGGGTTCTAAAGGGGGATAAAGTTGACGCATCGAATAAAGTGAAAAAGTTTGCAGAAATTACCCAGATTATAGTTCTGTTGGGTTTAGAGAAGTTAGCGATCGCAATGTTTTTGAATTCAGAATGTAGTATTTAGCTTGCAAAATGTTAAACACAAGCCAGCCCCTAATAGTAGGTCTACTACACTAAGTCGTAGAAGTCTAGTGCAAATACCAATTTTGAATTTTAGTAATGTGTCTAAAGATATTGAAAAGATATCTATTACTGAAAATTAAGAGATAAAAGTAAAAATCCAAGTTTTCCTTATCTTAATAGTCAAGAAAAAGCATACTAAATATTCTACTGATTAGAAAAAGATTTTAATGAAATTGATGGATGAATTGTTAAATAGTCTGGAAAATTGTGGATTAGATCAGAAAATTGCTTTGTTGCCTAAGTTGCTAAATTATGGAGAAGAAGGAACTGATTATTTAATAAAATGTTTGAATGATCCAGAGTTACTCATAAGAAGTAAAGCTTATGAGCTATTAAAGAATATTCAGTCTCAAAGAGTCCAGTTAGCAATCTCTCTAGGAGTTTTGTTTGAGCCAGGAGATAAAATTTACCAAATTATTAGATCGTCAATTTGGTTTACTGATAGTTCTTATGCTTTATCTATACCTTCGAAAGAAAGTAGACTAAAACATTTGGCTAGTTATCAAGATTATAAGAAACAAGGCTATAGGATCATTAGTTTCGATGATTATGCCTATATAACTAAGCTGGTTCCTCACTACTTAAACTATAATGAGGCGGATCTGGCAGCCAGACACATCCAAAATAAGATAATTTCAAAGTTCAGTATTACAGAGTTTAGACTCAAACTTAATGATAGTCAGGAATTTATTAATGAATGGTGTGAGAAGCATCAAATCCTCAAAGAGGTTCGGGAATTAGAAAGAGAAATAGATAAAAAAATATGGAATAATTTATTTGATACCTCTGATGATTCAGAGTCGATAAGTATTTTCTGGTCTACTGTAGAGCAATATTTAAAGTCCATTAATAACGAGAAGTTGTTATTCCAAATGTGGCAAGACTTAGTAGGAGATATGACCTTAATTCAAGAAATAACTTTTGAAAAACCAACTTATTTAAAGGTTGATCCATACTATTCTCAATTGAAATATCACAACGATAATTTTGTCTATATTGATGGAGAAGAAGAATTATCACCAGAAGAGAGGGAAATAAATTTACTGCTTTCAGCTCTAAATAACCCTCAACTTAATATTAGGGCTCTTGCTTATCAGTTATTAAAGGGTATAGATTCGGAAAAAGCTCAGCAGTCTGTTCACTTAGGATTTGAAATCAAACCAGGAGATAAAGTTTATACAGTCTATCGATCAGGAATAACGTTTACTGATGAAGTATATTTACTCTTCGATGAAGAATATTTAGATTACTGTGAAGGCCTAAGAGATACAGTTTTTACTCCGAACAAGCAGGTTCAAAATGAAGGCCAACCTGATGAATATGAGTTGGCTGTAGAAGAGTTAATGAAATGTAAACCAGTATATTGTTGTTTCAGCAAAGAGCTAGCAAGGCAAAAAGCAGAAGAATTACATCGAGAAAAATTGCAAAAAGTAGGTATTGGTATCGGTGGTTTTGAATGGCGGAGAAAAAATTCAGATTTTGTCGCTAAAAAGTGGTGTGAAGAAAATAGTGTACCTTATCCAAACCTGAAAAAACAAAATATTAATTATGATTGTGATACTGATAACTTTGAACTCATTTGGAAAATAAAGGAGTTTATTAGAGAGATAGAAAATGAAGCTTTAGAAGATAATTTTAGAAGAAGTAGATATATTTACCATCCAAAACATATCGATACTTGGTGTAAAGATAATCAGTTAGATTATGACCCTACTTTAGATAATTGGGAAAGCTATCAAAAAGTTATAGAATATCTATATTTGCCAGAAAATATCGAACTTTTAAGTAAGTTTTGGAAGGATGGCGTAGGTCATTTTGCCTTTGTTAAAGAAGAGATAATACAAGATAAAGTCTACCTACAAATTGAAAATAATTATATAGATTTGGCAAATCCAGAGAACTCCCAATTAATTTCATTACTAAAACCAGAAAATTACTCAGAAGTAGCTAGTAAATTTTTAATTAACGTCATTGAAAATGATCGCCATTCTCAAGAAAAGAGAACTAGGGCTAGAGAAAACTTACAAAAAATATCTTGGGAAGATATTCCATTTTAATTTATGTATATTGTTTTAGCTGAAAATGAAAGGACTAAGTATTACTGCAATTGGCTTGAGAACAATTGATGAGTGCCTGCAAATTTATAACAAACTGGAGCTTGCATTAGATTTAAACTATTTAGAACTAGCAATTGGCAGTAAATGTAGTGTTGATTTAGATTACGATCAGCTTCCTCTGATTCTCCATGATTCTTGTTTGTATGATCGTTATCAACGTTATAAACTAGACCCCTTAAACCCTAAAACTTGGTATCCTTACGCGGAATTTATTGATAGTCATCTTGTTTTAGCTGTTTCTTTGCATCCCCCATTAAAAAGAACTTGTCATCAAAAGGATTTGGAAAGAGCAGTTCTCCAAATGCAAACAGTACTACAAATACCAGTATTTTTAGAAATCATGCCTTCGCCTGAATATTGGTGTTCTAGTTTAAGTACATTATTAGATGTTCCTTTGTTGTTAGATGTATCCCACATTAATATTTGGCACAGAGGTAATCTGAAAGCAACTCAAGAAAGCTGTTTGGATTTACTTGAATCTCAATCAATCGGAGCAATTCATTTAAGTCACAATCAAGGTAGAGCAGATAGTCATGATCTCATTCCGCGAGAAATCTGGTTTAACAGCTATCTAGAAGAATGGAATGACAAATATTTCTTGACCTATGAAAGTTTGCCCACTGACTACAAGATGTATGAACGACTAGATAAAAATTCTAAATTTTAAGAAATTAGCATCATAGTTACTTCACTTCCTTGAGGAATTAACTTTTCTCCAAGAGGTACGATCGCTAAAGCATTAGTTTGAGCCAGGTTAATTAGGTTAGCTGACTGGTGACTGCCTCCCGCGATCGCAAATTGATATTGACCGTTAATAATGCTCGCATTACCCCAGAGATAAGTTTCGCGTTTGCCTCCTGCTTTGAGCGGATGCTGCGTAATCCCAGAGACAAACTTCGGATAATGAATTGGGACTTGGCCAGAGAGTTTTTGGAGTGCAGGTAACACAAATCGCCAACAACTAACTAGCGCAGAAACTGGGTTGCCAGGAATGCCAAAGTACAAACAACCATTATCAAAAGTAGCAACTGTAAGGGGTTTGCCTGGTTTGACTGCCACAGCTCTAATGTGGATTTGCCCTCCTAGCTCTGCCAAAATTTGGTCAACATAATCGTAGTCACCCACAGATACGCCACCAGTGGAAAGCACAATATCTGCTTGAGAAATTGCTTGATAAATGGCGTTTTTGAGGTCTTCTTTGGAGTCGCGGACAATGCCTAGTTTGATCGGGATTGCTCCATTACGAGCGACGAAGCTAGCTAGAGCGTATTGGTTAGAGTCAATAATTTGTCCTGGCTGTAGAGGATTGCCAGGGGTTACTAGTTCATCCCCTGTGGAGAGGATTGCGACTTTAGGACGACGGTAAACTTTGAATTCGGTACATTGTGCAGTTGCTAGTACAGCAATATCTGATTCTTGAATTATTGACCCTGCACTAAGCATCGTATTCCCTGCTTGGTAGTAAGAGCCTTGGTAGCGAACAAATTGTTGGGCTTGAGGTTGGGCTAGGACAGTTACGCGATCGCCATCTCGTTTGGTGTTTTCTTGGATAACTATGGTGTCTGCTCCTGGGGGCAGCATTGCTCCTGTAAAGATTCGTGCAGTTTGTCCTGGTTCGAGGCTTTTTTGGGGTGGATAGCCTGCGGGGATTTCTTCAACTATGTCCAGGGTGGCAGGGTTGTCAGGATCATAATTGGCAAAATCTGCGTAACGTACAGCATAACCATCCATCGCCGAATTGTCCCAATAAGGAAAATCTATATCACTAGCAACATCTTGCGCGAGGACTCTACCTGTGGCAGTTTCTAAGGTGACAATTTCACTATCTTGTTCGGCATCAAGAGTTTTAACACAGTCGAGAATTATTTTTTCAGCTTCTGGTGCAGGGATCATTGCTTAGGGGGCTTAAGGGATGGGTGTATTTGCGATCGCTCGTTTAAGTTGTTTTAAAGCAAACAACAGGGAAAAAATGAGTTAATAGAGTTAGCACTTAACCACTCTGCTAGAAATAATGCCATCAAGCCAGTACAAAGCAACAGGGATTATCTTAAAAGGCAAAACTCTTAAAGAAACTGATCGCTTGTTAACAATTTTGACTCCTGAATATGGCTTGTTACGGGCTGTGGCTCCAGGGGCAAAAAAGCTTAAGTCACGCTTGCGGGGACGGACTGAGCTGTTTGTGATTAATGATTTATTGATCATTAAAGGACGCAGTCTAGACAAAGTAATCCAAGCAGAAACTATCTATACTTATCCTGCTTTGAGCCAGGATATTGGTAGGTTGGCTGCTGCTCAGTATCTAGGAGAAGTGGCTTTATATTTAGCAGTAGACGAACAACCTCAAGTAGAGCTTTATGAACTGCTTAACGAACATCTCAGGCGCATCGAGCAGTTAAAACCCCAACAAAATGTTTATCCTGTCATTATCCAAGGAGTGTTTCATCTTCTAGCAGTAGCAGGGATTGCTCCTCAAGTTCAAGCTTGTTGTTTAAGTAATAAAACCTTGGCTCTGGCTAATTTAAGCGATCGCTGGCGCGGTGGTTTTAGTTTCGATAGTGGTGGAGTAGTTTTTGCTAGATCTAGCTCTTCAGAGAAAGAGGAAGTAACTGAAGATAGTAATGCTGCACCGATAAAAATTGAGTACAAAATTAACCCCGTAGAGTTAGGGATTTTTCAGCACTTGAGCGATCGCGATTTGCCTAATCCTCATGAGTTTATGCCTAGTCATTTAATAAGGGTACTTTCTATTGATTCAGCTTGGCTCAGAATTGAACAAATTTTGCGACAATATATACAGCACCATTTAGGGAAGTCAATTCGCTCGGCATCTTTGGTGAATAGCCTTTATCAGGTAGAGTTTTAAGTTGAATTTTCAGCGATCGTAGAAGTAATGCGTTTATCGGAATCCCAAGCAGAGCAGCATCCAGAGAATAGTTTTGTTCCAGTAGAATCAGATCCCGAAGTAAAAGAGGATCGTGGTTTTAAACCAGTGTTGCAAAATCCTCGTTTTTTGACTCTTTGGGGAGGTCAAATTTTTTCTCAGTTAGCTGACAAAGTCTATTTAGTAATGGCGATCGCGATTATCGCTAGCACTTTTCAAACTGCTGACGAACCAATTAGTACTTGGGTGTCTCCTGTAACTATCGCTTTTACAATTCCTGCGGTCTTGTTTGGCTCTTTGGCTGGGGTCTATGTAGATCGCTGGTCAAAGAAAGCAGTGTTGGTATTTTCCAACTTGTTGCGAGGTTTGTTTGTTTTGGTTCTGCCTTTACTGCTGTGGGTGGCTCAAGGTCAAGCTTTACTAAGTAACCTATCCTGGGGTTTTGCTACTTTGCTAGGGATTACTTTGTTGGTTTCTACTTTGACGCAGTTTTTTGCTCCTGCGGAACAAGCGGTGATTCCCTTGATTGTTCCCAAGCAAGATTTACTAGCTGCTAATTCTCTCTACACCACCACCATGATGGCGTTGCTAATAGTCGGGTTTGCTGTGGGAGAACCGTTGTTGGATTTTTCAGATCGAACTGTTGCTAGTTTTGGTTTACCTGGTGATGTGGGTAAAGAAATTTTAGTTGGTGGTGCTTATGTAATCGCGGGATTGATTTTAATTGCCTTAAATACAGAAGAGCGTGATCGCGATCGTAATCAAGCAGAAGCCCATCCTCTACAAGATATTTGGGAAGGCATCCAGTATTTAGGCAAAAATCAACGGGTACGCAATGCTTTGATTCAGCTAATTTTATTGTTCTCTGTGTTTGCTGCACTGGTGGTTTTAGCTGTCAGTATGGCAGACAAGATTCCTCAGTTAGAAGCGGATCAGTTTGGGATTTTACTCGCAACCACTGGTGTAGGTATGGGGATTAGTGCTGCTGTGGTCGGTAACTTGGGTCAAAAGTTTAGTAACGCTTGGTTGAGCTTTGTTGGTTCTGTCGGTACAGCTTTGGCTTTGATCGGTTTATCTTTTGCTACACAAAATTTATGGTTGGCTCTAAGCATGACTGCTTTGATGGGTGCCTTTGCCGCTTTAATTGGCATTCCCATGCAAACTACAATTCAGGAACAAACCCCTGCGGATATGCGTGGTAAGGTTTTTGGCTTACAGAATAATGCTGTTAATATCGCTTTGTCTTTACCTCTAGTATTGGCAGCAGAAGCCGAAGCTCGTTTTGGTTTAGCAACAGTGATTTTAAGTTTGGCAGTTGTGACTTTAATCGGTGGGGTTTTTACCTGGGTTTTAGCTCTGAATCAGATAAAGGATAATGAAACAACTTTTTCTTGAATCAAAACGTAGATTGGTCAATGGATCCAGACGATTTATTGGTCTTTTAAAATTTGACGACTATAGATTTAGACAGTTATGCTTTTGCCCCTAGCCTCAAAAGCGATGCGCATAACAAAACCTCGAGCGTAGTGAAGTGCAGCTAAGAGTCTTGCCATTTTCCTCTTGTTGCTTCTCAGCAGAACACGATTAGTAG
>CAZSEZ010000017.1:0-30501 GCA_964606015.1 uncultured bacterium | reverse complement strand
TTATGCAGATGGAAGTCGGCATGGGGATCTTGCCCTGTGGCGGTGGTGCATCCCGTATGGCACGTCAAGTTGGTCTCGGTCGAGCATTAGAAATTATCCTCAGTGCCCGTGACTTTGATGCGGACGAAGCTGAAGCATACGGCACAATCAACAAAGCACTCGAACCAGATGAAATAGGCCCTTATGTTGAAAAGCTAGCCCAGCGCATTGCTAAGTTCCCAGCAGAGTCCATCAATGCCTGTAAGCAAGCGGTTTATGAATCCATTGACAAGCCAATTGATGAAGCCCTCAAGGCGGAAGCTTACTGGCTCTATCAAGCAACCAGTAAGACCCCTGCGGTTAAGCGTTTCCAAATTGCTGATGAGAAAGGCATGGAGCATGACATGGAAAACCAACGTAACTGGGAGCAACTTGTAATGAATGTTCAGGAAATAAATTAGTGAGTACCGAGCAAAATAAACAAATTGACAACTAACCGTATGGGGATAATCGCCAACCGCTCTAATTTTTTCTCGAAAAGCTACTTAACCGTAGTTTCAGATTAGAAAGACTTTTAGGTAATTTTAAATATCTGAGGGCGGTTTATCCCCCATTGCTAAAGCACTTGTGAAGGGAGTTCACCATGTTAAAGTCTATCGAAAAAATCCAGTTCAAACCGATTAATCGAGGATATAATTCTGTGTTCCGTCCCAATCGATTAAGTCTCGGTCTGGTAGTGCCTATCGAGACCTATACAACGGTCGCGGTGCCCACGATGAAGGATCATATCGAACGGGTTCGGCTAGCGGAAAGACTTGGGTTCTCCGCTGTCTGGTTAAGGGATGTGCCTTTCAATGTGCCTTCTTTTGGCGATGCTGGTCAAACATACGATCCTTTTGTCTATTTAGGCTTACTAGCTGGTCAAACTGAAAAAATTGCCTTGGGGGTTGCCAGCGTTATCTTACCGTTGAGACATCCCGCTCATGTTGCGAAAGCTGCTGCCACTGCCGATGTGTTGTCTGGAGGGAGGGTTATTCTTGGCGTAGCTTCAGGCGATCGTCCAGAAGAATATCCAGCTCTTAATTTATCTTATAGCGATCGCGGAGAACGATTTCGCGAAAGTTTTGAGTATATCCAGCGCATGAGCGAGGATACACCCGTTTTCGAGAATAGTTATGGCAAGCCTTATGGTGGCATGGATATGTTACCAAAACCAGTATCTGGAAAATTACCACTACTAGTTACAGGGGGTAGCCAACAAGATGCTAACTGGATCGCTCAAAATGGGGATGGTTGGATGCTCTTTCCTCGCAATACAGCGATGCAAGCCCAAATAATTGCTGATTGGCGATCGCAAATTACCGCAGCAAGCAGACCCGATCGACCTGTAATGGAACCTCTATATATAGATCTGGTAGAAGACCCTAATACGCCACCTTTACCAATACATCTGGGACTAAGGTTAGGGGTCAAACACCTGAAAAATTATCTCAAGTCTCGCCAAGCAATTGGCATTAATCACGTTGCTCTAAACCTACGCTTCAACAAAGCCGATATTACGACAACCCTTAAAACCCTGGCAGATGATGTCTTGCCAGACTTTACTTGAAGAATCAAGGACAATCAATTATGCCAAAAACTATCCTAATTACTGGTGCTACCGATGGCATCGGACTCGAAACAGCAAAAATGCTAGTGGAGCAAGGACATCATGTTTTACTCCACGGACGGAACCCAGATAAGTTAAAAACAGTCCAAGCCCAATTAACTGCTCTAGGGGAAGGTCAAGAGCCTGAAACCTATGTTGCCGATCTCTCAGCGATGAGCGAGGTTGAAGACTTGGCAAAAGCGATCGCCACCAAGAATCCTAAACTTGATGTCTTGATTAACAATGCAGGTGTCTACAGTACCTCTAAGCCGATTACCCATGATGGATTGGATGTACGTTTTGTCGTTAATGCGATCGCACCTTATCTTCTGACCCAAAGACTGTTGCCACTGATGAGTAGTTCGGGAAGAGTCGTCAATTTATCTTCTGCTGCCCAATCAACCGTAAATCTAGCAGCCTTAAAAGGGGAAGCTAGACTAACCGACTCAGCAGCTTATGCCCAAAGCAAACTAGCTCTAACAATGTGGTCGTGTAGCTTGGGGTTAGCTCTCAAAGATCGAGGTTTGGTAGTGGTTGCAGTTAACCCTGGTTCTCTACTGGGGAGCAAAATGGTTAAGCAAGCTTATGGTATGGAAGGGGGCGATCTTGGAATTGGCGCAAAAATTTTGACCCGTGCAGCACTAAGTGAGGAATTTGCCGATGCTTACGGTCGATATTTTGATAATGATTCTGGTCGGTTTGCTGCCCCTCATCCTGACGCTTTGAACGAACAGAATAATCAGCAGGTTATAAGTATGATTGAAAAAATTTTAGCCAATTGATTTATCTAAATCGCTCATCAATAACCAATTAGGACAGTCTAGTATTATCTCTGCCATAGACAGTAACATCGCTAGTTGTGGCAATAACAAAAGACCTATTGCTATAGGAAAAACCATATGCTCTTATACAAGCATCTCGTTCTATCAGCACAAAATTATCGGGTCGATTGCAAACACTACCGTACAAATCCGAACCTGGTTCTACCAGAATTATCATTTCTTCTGGCCAATTTAAAGTTATGGAATATAATTCCCAGTCGTCTTCAGTACATATGGGTAAACCACCGCCGTATAAGCCAGCCATAGTTATATTTTTTCCAGCTAGCTCCCCAATACCTTCAGCTTCTAGATATCGACAATACTTTTGAACATCCCAATTATCGTCATCATAGTCTCTAGCCGTTTTTTCTCCTGTTAAACAATTAACAACTCCTCTCCCTTGAGATGAAACAATCAATAAATTATCGCTATGGAGATCGAAACCTACTGACTCAAGACCGCCAACACTGATTGCAGTCTTAATTTGCCAAGGAGCTGGCGGAGATTCTATTTTTAATTTTAGTAGTTTTTCCCTAAGTGGGTTCAAATGCTCGTACATTCGTAAACATAAATATCAATAGGACTTAGTAGTACTGAAAAATGATTGTTTGACGCAAATTTTTTTTCAAGCAGAAGGAATGATTTTCGTATTCGTTTGATACTACTCGATTTTTAATTTCAAAGCCTCAGCAATAAAATCAATAAAAATACTGATTCTGGCGACATGACGAATATCAGGATGAGTAAGTATCCACAAATCTTTGCCTAATTCAGGAATGATTGGTTGAACTCTTTGGAGAGTGGGTTCACTATTCGCTATAAAACTAAACAGCAAACCAATTCCCATATCATTTAGTAGTGCATAGAGGATTCCCATCAGAGTGTTGACCCGATACTGACAGACAAATGGGGGTAGTAATTTACTTAATTTGTCACCATACATAACTCTTTCTAGGCTTTCTTCTGCCCCAATCCAAGTATGTTCGGCAAAACTATCGATTTTTCCTTTGGCAGTTAAATACTTTTTAGAACCATAAATAGCAACTTCCGCACCGGCAATTTTCCGGCCTACTAAATGTTCGGGAGGACTATTGGTTGTCCTAATCGCAATATCGGCATCTCGTTTAGTCAAATTATATTGCTGGTTAGATTCAAAAATTTCTAACTCAATTTCGGGGTATTTTTCTTGAAAAGTAGCAAAACAAGGAGTCAGGAGATAGCGCAACAAGCTAGCAGTAGTAGTAACTCGAATTAATCCTTTGAGTTGGTTGTCCTGTCCGCTAATCTGACGATCTAAGGTTGCAATTTGGGATTCAATTTTTACTGCGGTTTGATACATCTCTTCTCCCGCTAGAGTTAGAACATAACCCCCTGATAACCGCTCAAATAGCCTAACTCCCAGATCTTCTTCCAAAGTATTTAAGCGACGAAATACCGTGGTGTGATGTACGTTAAGCTTCCTTGCTGCTCCAGCGATACTTTTGGCTTTGGCGATCGCGAGAACGTAACGTAGATTATCCCATTCCATAACTATTGTGCCGCTACAAAGTTTGCATTTTTGCAAAAATAGATTGCCGATTTAGCTATTGTAATTGCATTTAAAGTTAGTTAATTTCAAATCAGGGTTCAACCCAAGAAAACTAATAACTGAGAATTTCAGTGATTTGTTCCATAGCTACAGGAAAAAACAATCATGGCAAAACTAACTATCGTTGCCCACATCAGAGCAAAATCAGACCAAATAGATTTGGTAAAAGCAGAACTATTAAAACTAATTGATATTACTCATGCTGAAGCAGGTTGTATTAATTATGATCTTCATCAGGATAATGAAAATCCCGCTCATTTTCTGTTTTACGAAAATTGGGAATCTCGCGAACTTTGGCAAACTCACATGAACAACAAACATCTCAAAGACTATCTGACTGCAACTGATGGTGCTGTTGAGAACTTTACTCTACATGAAATGAGTCAAATAGCTTAGTTAAATTGCGATAAGTTCCACTCCCCTTTGCATAATTTATGATCAAACTAGGGATTGATGTTAGAGAGTGGAAATTTAGCTATAAGAAAGGGAATAGCACTAGCAGAATCAATCGAAATGAATATTATCAGGGCATTTCTATTACTAATCGCTACAGTTATTGTGATCGCTTTGAGTGGCACACAAGTCTCATCCCAAAATATAGAGCCGACTTCTGAAGTTGTCTTAAGATCTGAAATCGAGTGGTCTCCGCTCAACCCTGCTCGTGGTGATGCTAGTCCTAAGGCGGGAACTATTTGGGGTGATCGCGCTGCTAATGAAGCAACAGGTTTTCTCGTACAGTTTGCCGATGGGTTCTCTTCTCCACCTCATATCCACAACGTAACCTATCGAGGAGTAGTCATCGAAGGTCTGGTTCACAATGACGACCCCAAAGCAGCCAATATGTGGATGCCTCAAGGGTCTTTTTGGACGCAACCAGCAGGAGAATCACACATAACTTCTGCTAAAGGGGAAACTAACATAGCCTACATTGAGATTGATTCGGGGCCTTATCTGGTTAACCCCGCAGAAGAGGCGTTTGATAATGGAGAAAGACCTGTTAACGTAGACGCATCAAACATAGTTTGGTTGGACGCATCAGAGATTAATTTTAGCGATCGCTCTAAAACCTCTACCTCTTTAAGAGAAGCACAAATATCATTTCTCTGGGGAAATCCTCAAAATAAAAATCCCTACGGAACAATGATTAAATTACCTACTGGATTTACGGGAGAGATCCACAGCGATGGTTCAAGCTTCCGTGCCGTGGTAATCGAAGGACAACCACAATATCAAGTATCAGGTAAAACAGAGGTTAAAAACTTAGAACCAGGAAGTTCTTTTAGTTCCCAAGGAAGATCGATACATCAAGTCTCAACAGAAGCAGAAAGCGTTCTTTATGTAAGGACAAGCGATAAGTTTGACATCACCGCTACAAAATCCTAAAAGCGATCGCACTCAATTTCTCAAACAAAATAGCTGTAGGCTAATAGGATTTGAAGTTTGGAGAAAATAACAAGATGAAAGCAGTTGGTTTAACTCAATATTTGCCCATCGAAAATGAAAGCAGTTTACAAGATTTTGAAATAATCAAGCCTACAGCCCAAGGCAAAGATTTACTTGTAGAAGTGAAAGCGATTTCGGTTAACCCAGTAGATACTAAGGTTCGCGCACCAAAAGATCAGGTAGAGTCTGAACCCAAAATCCTGGGTTGGGATGCAGCAGGAATTGTCGTAGAAGTAGGGGAAGAAGCAACGGGGTTTAAGCCTGGGGACGAAGTTTACTATGCAGGAGATATTACTCGCTCTGGTAGTAACAGCGAATTTCAACTTATCGATAGCAGAATTGTCGGACACAAGCCCCAAAGTCTAGATTTTGCTGAGGCAGCAGCATTACCTCTTACTAGTATTACTGCTTGGGAAGCCCTTTTTGACAGATTAATGATCGATCAGCAAGGTGCAGACACAGGTAAATCGATCTTGATTATCAACGGTGCTGGAGGTGTGGGCTCTATCGCGATCCAACTAGCCAAGAAATTAGCCAAACTAAACGTCATTGCTACAGCTTCTCGTCCTGAGACAATCGCTTGGTGTAAAAAATTAGGCGCGGATCAGATAATCAACCATCGTAAAAATCTAGCTGATGAAATCAAACAAATTGGCTATGAAACCGTTGATTATATTCTTTGTCTCAATGATACTGATGGGCATTGGCAAGCCATGACCAAAGCTATCAAGCCTCAAGGCACGATCTGCTCGGTTGTGGAAAACAAAGAACCACTAAATATGAGCACTCTCAAGAGTAAGAGTGCTAGTTTTGTCTGGGAATTTATGTTTACGCGTTCGATGTATCAAACAGAGGACATTGCCGAACAGGGGAAATTACTCAATGAAATCAGTCAGTTAGTCGAAGCTGGGGAAATTGTTTCAACTTGCAATGATGTAATCAAACCTATCAATGCTAAAAACCTCAGAGATGTTCATCAACGTCTGGAGCACGGTAGAGCGATCGGCAAAATTGTTTTGGCTGGATGGAGTTAATATTTCTCGCGTGATCTGGTCATAATTTTGTTGACTAGTGACTGTTGTTTGTAGCAATGTTGACTGGAATCGTCTAGTAAATTCTTGAAAGCATCTGGGCTTTGGGTAATGGTGAGTGCGTATTAGCTAGAATAGGCCTAACTTCTAGATGCTAAATATCTGGTTTCCGAATATATGGTTAGCTCACCTGAAAGATTGAGAGATGGTAGTTTTGTTAGCGATCGCTATAAAGTAATCAGGCAGATCGGGCAGGGAGGCTTTGGCCGTACTTACTTGGCAGTAGATACTAGTCGTTATGATGAAAGGTGTGTTCTCAAAGAATTTGTCCCTGCGGTCAGCAACGACCGTGATTTGCAAAAAGCGGAGGAACTATTTGAGAGAGAAGCGGGTATTCTTTATCAGCTAGAACACGACCAAATTCCTGAATTTAAGGCCCTCCTGAGAACCAGAGTAAACCGTAAAAAATGTTTGTTCTTGGTGCAGCAATATATCGAAGGGGAAACCTATCAAGAACGTCTCAAAGATCGCGGACGTTTTAATGAATCTGAAATTAGCGAATTACTTCTAGAAGTTTTGCCTGTACTAGAACACATCCACGGACAAAACCTGATTCACCGCGATATTTCTCCTGATAATCTAATCTATCGCTACAGTGACAAAAAACCAGTTTTAATTGATTTTGGTTGTGTCAAGGTAGCTGCTAATGCTGTCTCCCGTTCTCAGGGGCATACCAGAACTCTAATTGGCAAAAAAGGCTTTGCTCCCGAAGAGCAAATGCGTCATGGTCAGGCTTTTCCTTGCAGCGATTTTTATAGCTTGGCAGCAACGGCGATTGTTTTATTAACTGCGCAGTCTCCAGAACAACTTTATGATCCTCACAGTGGCCATTGGCAATGGGAACAGGAAGTCAAGGTTAATTCTCGTTTTGCCAAAGTGCTCAACAAAATGCTGGCTTATCGTCCTAGCGATCGCTATCAAACAGCTACTGAAGTAATCAGCGCGCTTAAAAGCCAAAGAAGTAACTTAGCCATCAATGGCTGGATTTCTCGTCTACAGACCATTATCATTGCGCCCAAAAACAAGGTGGCTAACTCAACAGAAGTCGAGCCATCAGCTCCTGCCACTCAGATTACTCAACCCTATCAAAAACCTAGGCCATCCCCAGCTCCTAGACGTATTTCCCATCTCAAAACCCAAGTAGTTTCCAAATCACAAAATGTTTCTCGGTTGGTTTCTAGCCAGGTAGAAAAAGTCCCCTACGTACGCGATTTTGGTCCCTGGCAATGGGGGGCTGTGTTTACTGCTGCTCTGATCATTCCTGGTGTTATTTCTTTTGCTGTTGTGCAAAATAACTTGCTGGGAGGGTTTAGTGGGTTCAAGCTACCCAAGATTGAGAATCCTTTCCACAAATCTCAACTTCCCACCCAAGAAACTCAGTTACAGAAAGATCTTTATCAACGAATCAAAGCTCTCAAACTGAATGAAAGTGCTTTTTTTGGCAAGGTAGATCGGGAGTTTCACCGTCAATATCCTCAACTGAAAGGGATTACCTTAAGCGATCGCTCAGAACATATCCAATACCGTCGTTCTTGGTATCAAATTGCTGATCGACTATTACGCCAGCAAGGTGGTTAGGCTATTATCCTAATGAGATGTTCTTTAAAACTTGGCGATCGCTTTGAACTCTAGTCTTTTACATAGGCTGACATAGGTTCTTTGATAAAGCGAATATAGAAATTTTTGAAAGTAGACCTCAATACTCTAGGTAAGCCAAAATCAATTGGCATTAAAGCTTCTGGCAGTTTCCAGTCAGTCATGACTAATTCACTGGGCTTACACAGAGGAAACTCTAACTCGGAGAGTTCTGGGAATAAACCAAGTCTTTTCTGAGCTGCAAGGGTAGGAACCAGATCGGGATCGACATTGACTATTTCAATGACCGCTCTATCCAAAGCGAATACATTAGCCGAAGCTCCCAAAATTCCTAGTTTTCTGGGTTCACCACCACTAGGGCCATTGCCTTCATGACCTATAATTCCATCAATAATTGTTAGGTCAGGAGAAATCGCTTTAGCTGTTTCTACGATCATCTCTCCAAAGCGGTTGACATCTTTCCCTGCTTCTAAGTGCCACCAAGCTTTCATCTTTCCTGGGACGCAACCAAAGAGGTTCTTGACTGCCAAAGTCATAGTTAGCTGGATATGAGATTTCACTTTGGGCAAATTAATCACGACATCAGCATTCATCGCTTCTTTAGAGAGACGTAGTTGGTTAAAATTCTCGTTTTCAACCTCGTAACGCTGTCCATGAAACTCAATGATCGGTAGGTCTAGCTCTTCGCATAAAGGCAAATAACCATTAGCTTTAGCAACGCCTCTAGCACTTCCAAAAGCGGGGCTATCACCCAAAAATGGTTTGCCTCCTGCTTCTATAACTAATTGCGCTACACAATAAACCACTTCTTTGCGAGTGATACATTCTTTGGTAGGACGAGAACCAGTTAAGAGATTAGGCTTGAGCAAAACGCGATCGCCTTGTTTGACAAATGCAGTGATGCCACCCAAAGGCTCTAATAATTTCTCAATATCGGCTCTTAAAGTAGCGATTTCATAGGAATCTGCTTTGATTAAACTTACCTTAGACATTTTTTTTAATAAATAAAATACTTATTCTAAGGATAAGAGATTTTCACCGAACCATCTTGATCTCCCTTGACGAGATTGATTTACCTCAATATGGTCACAGGGTTGATCGCGAACTCTAAGCAAAATAAGCAGCGATCCAAAACAGGCTATCAACTACCAAAGTACTAAGAACTGCCCCGCCAAATGCCCACCAATGAAGTTGTGGTTTTTTCAAAGCATAAAGACTAATTCCTAGTAGCAAATTAACTAACACTACTGCCCAACTCAAACCCCAAGGAGTTTGCATTTGTGCCAAGGCAGACTTAAAAATAGGTGAAGCCAAGGCAGGGTCGACATCCATAAGCTTGCGCCAGTAGGGTATCAAATCCGTAAGATAAAAATAAACATCAGTAATCACTGTGCCGAGCAATGAACCGAGATAAAAATAGTTACCGATTTTACCCCAGCCCTTCCAGAGTAAAAGCAGTGCGAAAGGTAAACCGATAGCCTCAATTGGCAAATGAATCAAAGGTTCCCAGCGAAACCAACCCCAGTAAATCGAGCCAGCCAACCAGCTCCAGCTAAAGCCAAGGATAATATCCCCTTGCCAGCGAGTTTGAGGACGCTGGAAAAGCCACCAGCCGATAGCAACCCAACCTAAGGTCAAAACTAGACTTAACCAGGGAAATAGCCTGACAATTGGTGCTTGAAAAAACACAGGTACAGAAACTAGAAAAGAAGCTGCACCAAAAACCCACCAAGATTGCTTGTCTCTTACTGGGATAGAGATAACACTTTCCGTGGGCTGGTTAGAATACTTTGAAGAGGATGTCACAAGCTACGTCCGAAATTATGAGAGTGGTTGCTAGTTTTGTTACTTATCTTTACTCGATTTATTTAACATACCACAGTTTTCTCAGGGAAATTATGGGACTAGGAGCTAATCAGTAGGGGATTAACACCTTAGAGACTCTTTATTACACTTACTTAAATTTTGCTTAGTTTTATCCAGGCTAAAACAAAACAGAAAAGGGAATTTTAGCTTTGGTTGGTCTTTCTTGACTATAATTTTGAAATGTTCAGCCAGAGTATCAATTTACCAGTTGATCCACTGGCGGTTCACAGTTCGTGGGACTCAGGGGTACGGCGTGTTTCTTAGACGCTGATACCTCTTTTCTTACTAGCATGATAAGAAAATGAGTAATTATTTGTCTTCCGTGATTTGACTGAATTTAACTCAGCTAGATCTATATATGATCGGTTCGTTTAATTAATTTTGTGCAACCTTGAATATGGTTATAGCCTTTAATCGTGTGTGTATCAGATTTTTCGATAAGGTATGAAAATCGCTATTTTGTCTCAGAGTGCTTCGCTCTACTCTACTAGAAGGCTTAAAGAAGCTGGAGAAAGGCAAGGACATCGGATTAAGGTAATTGACTACTTACGCTGCTATATGAACATTACTTCTAAGCGCCCTAGTATTGTTTATAACGGTAAGCCTTTAGAAAATTTTGATGCGATTATCCCGCGTATTGGAGCCTCCAAAACTTTTTATGGAACCGCTGTGGTTAGACAATTTGAGGTGATGGGAGTATTTAGTCCTAATGCGTCGCAAGCCATCTCGCGATCGCGAGATAAACTAAGATCTTTGCAGATCTTGGCTCGTGAAGGAGTAGGGTTACCTATTACTGGTTTTGCTAACGATACTCAGGATATCGATGGCTTGATTGAAACTGTAGGTGGGGCACCTTTGGTCATTAAGCTACTTGAGGGAACTCAAGGAATTGGCGTGGTTTTAGCAGAGACTTATCAAGCAGCTAAATCTGTAATTGAAGCGTTTCGCGGTTTAGATGCCAATATTTTGGTGCAAGAATACATTGCAGAAGCTAAGGGGTCAGACATTCGTTGCTTTGTGGTGGGAGGTAAAGTGATCGCCGCTATGAAGCGTCAAGGAGCAGCAGGAGAATTTCGCTCTAACCTCCATCGAGGAGGTAAAGCGACAAAAATAACTCCAACTGCTGAGGAAAGAAAGGTTGCCATCAGAGCTGCCAAGGCTATGGGTTTGAGGGTGGCAGGAGTCGATCTTTTACGCTCTAATCATGGCCCTGTGATAATGGAAGTCAATTCTTCTCCTGGTCTACAAGGTATTGAAAGAACTACTGGGGTAGATGTAGCGAGCAAAATTATTGAGTATTTAGCTAAAAATGCTGTGACCTCCAGAAACAAGGATGTGCTTTAACATCATGTTCTGATGGCTCTGATATTTGAGCTTGGGAGACTGGGATATATAGCTGGGAACTAGGGTAAATAGGCGATACATAGCGAAATTTTTATGGTTGTTGAAGGGAACTGTATTGAGATAGCTCAAGAAACCATTGGCCCTGGGAGATCGCAGGTTCTAGAAATTCCCGTGAGTCGGTTACCTACTCAGACAATGCTGTCTCTGCCTGTAACCGTAATCAATGGCGAACAGCCTGGGAAAAAACTGTGGCTTAGTGCAGCTATTCATGGGGATGAGCTAAATGGTGTTGAGATTATTCGTCGGGTATTGACCCAAATTCAACCCAAGCAACTTCGGGGGACGCTGATCGCTGTACCCATTGTTAATGTTTTTGGGTTTGTCGAACAATCGCGTTATCTACCAGATCGTAGAGACCTTAACCGGAGTTTTCCTGGCTCGGCAAAAGGTTCTTTGGCTTCTCGCTTGGCAAATTTATTTATGCAAGAAATAGTCAGCCAATGTGATTACGGAATCGATTTGCATACAGCAGCAATTCATCGGGTCAACTTACCTCAGATCCGAGCCAATTTAGAAGACCAGAGAACATACGAATGTGCCAAAGCTTTTGCTCCAGAAATTGTTATTCATGCCACGACTAGGGATGGTTCCCTACGTCAAGCAGCTACTAAACGAGGTATTCCCGTTTTACTTTACGAAGCTGGGGAAGCCTTACGCTTTGACTATCATGCGATCGCTAAAGGAGTATCGGGGATTTTTCGCGTTATGAATCATCTCGACATGTTTGACTACCCAGAGGGTAACTGTCCCAAGGTTTCTCAAGAAGCACGTCGTACTAAATGGGTCAGAGCCTCACGTGGTGGGATTTTTCATTTGAGTGTTGCTTTGGGACAAAAAGTTCGTAAAAAAGACAAATTAGGTACTATAACCGATGCTTTTGGCCAGTCTAACTACACTATCAAAGCCAGCTCTGACGGCATTGTGATTAGTTACACGCTCAATCCTCTGGTTAATCAAGGAGATGCGATCGTGCATTTGGCAATTTGCTAATTATTGATAGTTGGTTTTTAGCAGTAAAAAAAGAGGTACAGATCGAGCAACATCCCAAATAGTATGTGGTTTCTGCCCTAATGCTGTACCTCGGAATATCTCTATTTCTCTTTGTGATTAGATATCTGTGATTAAAATAAGTGTCTAACTGCGGAGAGTAACTGAGAACTTCTTAACTAGAGTGTCGCGGACTTTTTGGTGAACGGGATCGACATCTTTATCTTTAAGAGTGCGATCGCTAGCTCGGTAGACTAAGTTGAATGCCAAGCTACGTTGTCCTTCAGGAACCCCTTTTCCTTTGTACTCATCAAACAGCTCTACTTTATCCAAGAGCTTGCCACCTGCTTTGGTCATGATCTTCTCAATCTCAGTAACAGCCAAATCTAGAGGAGCAAAAAATGCTAGATCTCTCTGACTACCGGGGAATGCAGAATAGGCTTTGAATTTTGGTGTCAGTAGCTTATCGCGATTGAGAGCAGTTGCTAAGTTGCTGAAAGCTAATTCAAAAACATAAACTTCATCGCCGAGATCTCGTTGGGCGGTCAGTTCAGGGTGGAGCTGTCCGAACAAACCAATTTGTTTACCTTCTAGCCAAAGTGATGCGGTACGCCCTGGGTGCAAGCGAGTATCGCTACTGTCGGTACGGTAAGTTATGGCTAAACCAAGAAGATTGAACACACTTTCTAGAGTTCCTTTGGACTCATACCAAGTCATAACGCTTGGTTTTCCGCCAGATGTCCAAGAACCTTCGGGATAGAGTGCGCCACCCATGATTCCTGCGACTTTATCCCCTTCCCCAATTCCACCATCTTCGGTTTTCCAGAAAACTCGACCCACTTCAAAACCATTCAATCCGCCATTACCTTGGGATTGATTGTAGGCAAAAGCATCGATCAGACCATCGATTAGATTGGTTCGTAGGGCTGAATATTCTGCCAGAAGAGGATTGGCTAGGGTAACAGTCTCTTCTGTTGGTTTCACAAGAGAATAGTGAACTAACTCAGTTAGCCCAACACCACGCAAAGCAGTTCTCAATTTATTTTTAGCTTGGTACTCAGAAGACAAATAACCAGGTTCGGTTTTGTCGGGTAAAGTATCGCAAAAACGGTCATAACCATATAGACGAGCCACTTCCTCGATGAGGTCAATTTCTCGTTCTAAGTCGCGATAACGATAGGGAGGAATTTTGACCGACCAAGTACTTTCTTGGCTACCAGGAGTTAGGGTACAACCCAAAGCAGTCAGAATTTGCTCAACATCTTCTTTGGTTATGTAACCAGTGCCATTTTCGAGTTTGACTTCACCCAATAGCTGATGAATCTTTGCCAAGCGCAATTCAATAGCTGGCATCTGATTCCAATCAGGACGGCTATCTACCATTGAGCGGGCAACAGCTTGCCCCCCAGCAATTTCTTGAAGTAACGCCACAGCGCGATCGCAAGCACGGTCTAATTCTACTTGGTTGACTCCCCTTTCATAACGAGTAGAAGATTCGCTACGCAAACCAAAAACGCGTGAAGAACGACGCACTGCTACAGGATCGAAGAGTGCCGACTCTAAAACTACATTAACCGTATTTTCATCGACCTCAGTAGTTGCTCCTCCCATTACCCCAGCTAATGCCACAGGCTGATTACCGGCAGTAATAACTAAGTTCTGTGATTCTAGTTTTCGCTCTTGTTCGTCTAGGGTAGTCAGTTGGGTTTCTGATTCGGCAAAATTGACCCCAAGCGTAATATCTGAACCTCCTGCAATCTGTTGGAGCTTTTCGCGATCAAAAGCATGTAAAGGCTGTCCCCATTCCAATAGTACGTAGTTGGTGATGTCCACCACATTATTGATAGGACGAACTCCTCCAGCCTGCAATCTCTGTTGGAGCCACTGAGGGGAAGCTTCGACTTTAACTCCTTCGACTAAAGTACCGATGTAGGCAGGACAAGCTTGAGTCTCTGTAACCTCGACTTTGAGAGAGTCTCCAGAACGAATTTCAAGAGTAGTAGCTTCTGGTAGTTTAACCTCTGCTCCAGTTAGAGCCGCTACTTCGCGGGCGATTCCCACCATGCTCAGAGCATCTGCACGATTGGCTGTAGTTGCCAAATCTAAAATGACATCATCCAAACCTAGCAAAGGGCGGACATCGTCTCCTGGCTGGACATCTCCTGAAAAGATATGGATGCCCTCAGAGTCTTTCTCTAATCCTAGCTCTGAAAGAGAACAAATCATTCCCTCAGAAGGAACTCCTCTTAGCTTAGTGGGCTTGAGCTTAAGGTCCACTGCTGGTAGATAGGTCCCGACTGTGGCTACAGGAACAAAAATATCCGCTTTGACATTGGCTGCTCCACAAACAATATTCAAAGGAGTTTCTCTGCCAACATCTACCTGACAAACGCTTAGCTTATCCGCATCAGGGTGGCGATCGCGTTTAATTACCTTGCCTACCACCACGCCATCAGCGAAGCTACGGAGGTCTTCGATGTCTTCTACCTCAAAGCCAGCAATAGTAAGGATTTGACCTAATTCTGTTACAGCCAGATTAATATCGACTAATTCTTTTAACCAGTTAAGAGAGACGCGCATTTAAATTAACTTTAGTTTTATCCCGATTGGCTCAAATATTCTAACCTCTTATGTCCCTTCTGTGATTCTGACTCAGCTAGTTGTCTAGTGGCTCAAGTACAATTAGCGATCGTTGATTTTTCAAGATACAAGGATGAATATCTAGTTTATTAAACATAATTACTATGGTCCTAATCGAGAGTTTCTGTAAACTACTTTTTAAGATAATTGAGTGTCTTTTTACTGAAAAATACTTAGATGATTTTACGTAAATTATAAACAAAAAAACAAGATTGGTTGTTGATTTGGTAAAGAATTAGGGCTGTGCCTAACCTTATGTAGAAGGCTTTGGCAGGATTTCTACCATTTTAAAAAAATATAGGATATGCTGTTTTTAGAAGAATAAAATACAGTTCAGAATGGCAAGCTCAATGCTTGAGTCTAGTTATGAATTTGTAAGCTAAATAACCTGCATTTACTCAACTTCTTTGACAAGTAACCTAATAAAATAGGTATTTTTGAATGAGCTACTGCCTTAATCCGTCCTGTCCTAAACCTGTAAATCATCCCAAGTCTAAAAATTGTAAGGCTTGTGGCTCCAAACTACTCCTTCGAGATCGCTATCATCTAGTAAAGGGTTTGGGCAAAGGTGGCTTTGGCGCAACTTTTTTGGCAGCAGATATTTCATTGCCTGGTAATCCTCTTTGTGTAATCAAGCAACTTAAGCCCAATACTGATAATCCTAATTTCTTGGTAATGGCCAGAAAGCTTTTCGAGAGAGAGGCCAAAACCTTAGGTAAAGTGGGCAACCATCCTCAGATTCCTCGCTTGTTAGATTACTTTGAGGATCGCGAGCAATTCTATCTAGTACAAGAGTTTGTCAAAGGAAACAATCTTCAGCAAGAAATTAAGAAGAAGGGTGTACTCAACGAAGAGCAGGCCAAGGGGGTTCTGAAGGAGACTCTGGTCATCCTCAGAGATATCCACGCTCAGAAAGTAATTCACCGAGATATCAAACCAGCAAACATTATTCGTCGAGAGATAGATAATAAGTTAGTTCTGATAGATTTTGGTGTTGTAAAAAATCAGGTTAATACTATTGCAGCAGGAGGAGATCAAACAGCTCTAACTGCTTTTGCTGTGGGTACACCAGGATTCGCCCCTCCAGAACAACTGGCTATGCGTCCTGTTTATGCAAGTGATGTTTATGCCCTGGGTGTTACTTGCATGTACTTGATGTCTGGAAAAGCTCCCAAAAATATGGATTGTGACCCTCTCACAGGCGATATTGACTGGCTCAAGTATGTTGATATCAGTGACCAGTTTGGCGAAATTCTGACAACGATGCTGGAAGTAGCAGTAAAGAACCGCTATAAAACTGCTGATGAAGTGCTCCAGGCTCTTGATATTTACAATCACATTGATAACCTGAATGAAAGTATGGTCGGCTATTCATCGGGAATGATGAGTAATAGCTCTGGGTCTTTTTCTAATCCTGCGTCTCGCTTCAGTAATCCCGCATCCTCTGGTGGTTATGCTTCTCGAAGAAGTTCTAGTCGCTCTCGTACTGGAGATCGAAGTAGCCGTAGTGGATCTCGTAGTGGTCGCGACTCAACGGCAGGTAGAAGTAGTAGATCAGGTAGAGCAGACAGAACTGGGAGAAGCAGTAGAGCAGGGAGAACTTCTAGAAACTACTCTACAGGTGGCGATCGCAATTATCCTCAAAGACAAGGTCAAGGAAGAGCTAGAGCAAATCCCCTTGCTCCCAAAGCTCCAGAACCACCACGCAAGCCCCTCAAGTTGGATCGTGATACTTTGCTGAGTGCTTACCGTAGTGGCAGAAGAGATTTTGCCCAGAAAGATATCAGTATGCAAAATCTGACCAAGGCCAATTTGTCTGGAGCGAACTTTCACCACTCTAGAATGATCAAAATCAGTCTTCAAGGCGCAGATTTAAGTTCTAGTGACTTTACTGGTTGTGACCTACGCCAGTCAATGTTGCGTAACGCTAATTTGGGTCGTAGTTATTTGAGTTCAGCTAATTTAGAAGGTGCTGATCTTAGAGGTGCTAACCTCAGTTATGCCCAATTTAGAAATACCAAGCTCAAGGGTGCCAATCTCTGCGGAGCTAACTTGAGCCATGCCAGCATTAGCGAAGAACAGTTAGCTCAAGCCAAAACGAATTGGACAACCGTGTTACCTAGTGGAAGACGTGGTTTCTGGTAGTCTATGTTTCATTCGTTCCGCTAGTAGTTCTGCCATCTGATCGCGTTGTTCTGTGGTGAGGACTTCTCTGACTTCCAGCATTTGATTAAATCGGATGTCCTCAAGTTGGTTTTTTAGGTTGCGAACTGTTTGGCGTTGTCCTTGTATTTCTTGAGTTGTGGCATCACTACTAAATAGTGATCTCATGGTGTTCATCTCGGCTCGTAGCTCTTGATGTAAAGGTTCGCGATCGCTTTGATACTTTGTTTGAATAGCCTCAATTTGTTGAGTTTGTTCCGCACTTAGGTCTAGCTTACTGAGGATGCGTTTCATGCCTCCTCTACGGCCTTTTTTGCGACCGTTTTTTTTGAAGTTATTTTCAGGTGAATTTTGAGCCAATTCTAAAGATTCTCCTCCTAGAGCTTGATTGTTAAACGAATTAGCACGGACTGTTTTGATTCCTAGAGGAAGGAGTAAGGTTCCCGCAGCTAGGACGGCAAAGATTTGTTTTTTCATGGTTGTGAGTTGCATTCCCTTTTGATTTACAACCCCATCATAAAAATGAGAGCTATTTTTTACCTCGATCTAAACTCCTAACTTTATTTGGTACTTTAGGACTAGATCTCCCAAGAAAATCTTGGCTAAGCTGAAGTTTTGTCTTGATAGCCTGGAGAGATGGAACTTTGCGATCGCACAATAAGCTGGCTTGGCACGAACATCCGTTTCAGTTGTTGCTTTACGTCGAATGGGTATTGCTGGGAATTGCTCTGCTAGCAGCCATAACTTTTTTATTCCCTCATCCTCGACCATCTTTAGGTCCCAACTTGTTATTACCCAATCTAGCTGGAGTTATTCTGATTGCTGCTCTGGGTTTATTGGGTTTGAGGTTACCTACTAATTTTGGAATACTCAAGCTGGCTTATATGTTGGCTAATTTTGGCTTGAGTTGGTTTGCTATTTCTTTATTAGGTAGAGGAGAGCGTCTTTTCCCAGCGCTACTATTGATTGTGGTAATTCGAGGCTGTCTGCTTTTTGATTGGGGCGGCAGGATTGGGGTAGCCACAGCTGCTTATGTCTCTTTTCTAGCTATGCAAACCATGTCTTGGCTGAGAGTTGCTCCGTTGGGAGTTCCTCTAGGTAGGCCAATACCTCGTATGCTGAGGCGTTTACCATCAGAAGAGGCACGTCGCCTGCTAATTGGTTTAGCTTTTAACTCTGCTTTGCTTTTTGCTTTAGTTTTGGCGTTTGTCTTGTTGTTAGTTGGTGCTGTTTTAGCAGAACACAATAGTCAAACTAAGTTAAAAGTGGCTAATCAAAAGCTACGTCAGTATGCGTTGCAAATAGAAGATCGGGCCATTTTGGAAGAGAGAAATCGTATTGCCAGGGAAATTCATGATTCTGTGGGTCACTATCTAACTGCCCAAAGTATTCAACTGGAAAATACCTCACTACTTTTGCGATCGCAACCAGATAAGGCTGACTATCATTTACAGACTTCTAGAAAACTGGGTCAAGAAGCTTTAGCTAGTATTCGGACTTCTGTCGCAACCTTGAGAAATTCTGAGATGCGATCTCTTTCTCAAAGCTTAGAAGAATTAATTAGTCAATTTCGGGCAGGCGCGAACCTTCCAGTTAACTTGGATCTGGCTATCACAATCACTATTCCCCTCAAAATATCTACGGCTCTCTATCGAATTACTCAAGAAGCGTTAACTAACATTGCTAAACATGCGCAAGCTAGCAGAGTTGATTTGAGCCTCCAAAATGATCCCAAGATGATTAAACTCACAATTACTGATGATGGTTGTGGCTTTAATCCAACCCAAAATAGTACTGGTTTTGGCTTACAGGGAATGGAAGAACGAGCTGTGGCACTATCTGGTAGCTTTGAAATCTCTAGTACTCTAGGTCAAGGCTCAACAATTCAGGTAAATATTCCTTATTCTGAGGCAGAGGAAACAAGGAATGAATAAAGTCTTGATCTAGTTTGATTCAGTTATTATTGCGATCGCTGATAATAAGTCTGTAATCCGAAACTTGAGTGCTTTCATCTTAAGCGTATTCAGTATCCAAACTAAAAGCAGGAGTAAAGCAAAGCTAAATCGATCTCCTGCCTGTGATATTGTTCTAAAAGAAAAGATCAAGAATATCGAAAATGTTAGTGACTCCATCATCCGAAGGATCAGAGCTTGCCATGTCATCATCGGGAATAACATCACCAACTCCTCCTGAGGAGTCGTTGCCATCGACTTCAGCATCAGGCATTTCTATGTCTTCCAATTCTTCGCCAAAAATTTCCTCTCCAAAACTGAGTACTAAGTTGTAAAAACCCACACTTTCTCCGGTATTGGCACCACTGTCTAGAACAGTAGGGTCGTATTCTAAGTTGCCAAAACTACTAACACCAACGAAATAGGTTCCATCTTCTGGGGCGATAAATTGCAAAAATGGGTCAAGTTCAGTGATTGTTTCACCTTCAGATTCAAAGGAGTTATCGTTATTCTGAATTAATAGATCACCATTGATATCAAAAATACTTAAAACAGGATCAAGCTCAGAGCCAAATATTGCGGCATTGATGTCTACATTTATGACATCGCCTTCTGCCAATTCGAGTTCAAATAGATCAACATCATCTTCTGGTTCAGACAAAGTTGAGTTATCGCCAATTTCTCCTGTAATGGTTAGAGAGGAAGACTCTTCAATCTCGTCAAGATCCACACTGTTAGCTAAATCCAAAAGGTCATTTGCCTCGGCAGCCAATTCGTCTATAGTCTCAGGAAGCTCTACTACTTCTTCTCCTTGGTCAAAAATTTCCTCTGCAAAACTTAGTGCTAAGTTGTAAAGACCTATACTTTCCCCAGTATCGGCACCACTGTCTAAAACAGTAGGGTCATATTCTAAGTTGCCAAAACTACTAACACCTATAAAGTAGGTTCCATCTTCTGGTGCCAGAAATTGCAAAAATGGGTCAAGTTCGGTGATTGTTTCAGCTTCAGACTCAAAGGAATTATCGTTACTTTGAACTAACAGATCACCATTGCTATCAAACACACTTAAAACAGCGTTAAGGTCGGAGCCAATTATTGCAGCATCAATGTCGGCATTTATGACATCACCATCTGTCAGCTCGATTTCAAATAGATCTACATCATCTTCGGGAGAAAACTGAGTTGAGTTATCGCCAATTTCTCCGGCAATGATGATAGGGGAGGATTCCTCAAGCTCGTCAAGATCAATAATGTTAGCCAAACTCAAAATATCATTTGCCTCGGTAGCCTGCTCATCTACAGTAAATTCGCCAATACTCAGGCTTAAGTTATAGCTTCCTGTACTGTCCCCTTCTCCACTTCCTGCAAGGCTGGGGTCATAGTCTAGATTCCCAGAGGCACTTACCCCAACATAATAAAGTCCATCTGCGAACGCTGTAAATTGTTGAAACGCATCAGCTTCGATTACTACTTCGCCATCAACTTCAAAACTATTATCCTCATTTTGAACTAATAGATTGCCCTTGGCATCAAAGATGGATAACACTGAATCCAAGTCAAAACCATCTATTTCAGCATTTATATCTGCAAATATAGTTTCTCCTGCACGAAGTTCAATTTCAAATAAATCTACATCATCAGTATCATCAATATCTCCGGTAATTACACCAGATTCGTCACCTAATTCACCGTTTAGGTTTGCCAATAGGATAGTGTCATTACTCTCTATTTCGATCATTCTAAATTTATCCTTGCGTATTGAGATTTGTTAACTTAGGTAGGTATTTATACCATTATTATAAAAAGTAGATTTATTCGAGAAAAATTAAAAAATAGTTAACTGTTAAGTTTTTTATTACTCTTTTCTTAATTAGTTGTTATTCTTTAGCTGCTCATGACTACTTTTAGTAAAGGAAATAATCATAATTAGAAAAATTCATTCTTTGAAATTGATTTAAGAGATTTCTAGTATTTGCTTTTGTCTTGTCTGGGCTTATTGCTGTTAGATTAATAGGTTTGATTTGTTTCTTGTCTTATTGATGAAAAGATCGATTATGTGGTGAACCTAAATCTAGGTTTATCTTATTTTTGACTAGTTATTGATGGCTTATTTGTCTATATTGATGATTAAAGACTAAGCTACTTTTCCTCAATCTCTATTTGCTATTCATCAATTATTTTGTTGTGTTGTGCCTTTAGTTGCATGATAATTACACCTCAGTAAGTATGAACATGAACCAGAAAGCAATAATTAAAATTCTTTTGGTAGATGACCAAAGTATTGTCAGAGAGGGTTTGGCTAGTTTATTAGCTCTGCAACCAGACTTGGAGATTGTGGGAGAGGCAGAAAATGGCAAAGTCGCTGTGGAACAAGCCAAAATACTTCAGCCGAATTTAGTTTTGATGGATTTACGAATGCCGATTATGGATGGCATTGCGGCAATTAAAATTTTGATCGAGGAAGTTCCTGTAAGTAAAATTTTGGTCTTAACTACCTTTGATGATGATGAATTGGTTTCTCAAGCGATCGCTAATGGAGCAAAAGGCTATTTGCTCAAAGATACCCCATCAAATGAGTTGGCTCAGGCCATTAGAACAGTGAATCAAGGCTATAGTCAAATGAGTCCTGGGATTTTAGCTAAAGCACTACAACCGAATCCCCCTCTAGAAAAAAATCTGAATGATAACTCCGCGATCGCAGATTTAACTGATAGAGAACAGGAAGTTTTAGAACAAATTGCTCAGGGTTATAACAACCGGGAGATCGCCCAGAATCTCTTTATTACCGAGCGTACTGTCAAAAATCACATTAATCATATTTTGCGTACTTTGGATTTGCGCGATCGCACCCAAGCAGCGATTTTCTACCATACGCAACTCAATGGGAAGTCGTAAAAGCCCTGATCTCTATAATCTGCTCAATTTTTTGATCAGGCGATTAACAACTATCTCAGTTTTTTAGGACGCTTTTTAGTGCAAATATATTACTTCTTATGAAGATTCTCCGAATCGATTAAGAATTTACTTCTAGAATTTAGGCGGTAATTTTTGGATTTACTCTAGAAAGCGATCGCAAACTATGATCACACTCTATACCTTTGGCTCTCGTTTCAACCTTGCCGATCCCAGTCCTTTTGTGATGAAGACTGAGATTTTATTGAAAATGACAAAACTCCCTTACGAAGTAGACATCACTGGTAATGTCAGCAAAGCACCTAAAGGGAAGTTTCCTTACATTACTGATCAGGGTAAAACAATTGCTGACTCTAGCTTGATTCGAATTTATCTTGAGCAGAAATATCAAATAGATTTTGATAGTCAAGCGGATCCTTATGCTTTGCCCAGTGCTTTTTTTGCTGAAAAATATTGCGAGGACAATCTTTACTTTATTTTGTTGAGTCAGCGTTGGCTAAATCCGAGTAATTTTGAGCGAGGACCAAAAACCTTTTTTGAGACGGTTCCACCGCTGTTACGAGGCTTTGTTAGTAAAAAAGTTCTTAAAGATGTCAAACAAACTCTCTGGTTACAGGGTTTGGGTCGTCATTCTCTGGCAGAGCAAATGCAGTTAGTTGCCAATGGTAGTGATATGTTGGCTCGGTTGCTTAGCGATCGCCAATTCTTTGGGGGCAATCATCCTTGTGGTGCAGATGCTTTTATTGCTTCAATTCTTTGTGGCGTTTTGAATGATTATTTTGACGATCCTTTCCAAAAATACTTTGCAGAAAAAGATAATTTAGTAGACTACACCAAGCGAATGTTGCAAATTTACTATCCTGAGTATCAACCCAATTTTAAAGTGGCTACCTAACTTAGCAATCAGTCTACAAAACACATCAGAAAAAGGCGTTTCTCGTGATCTTATGAAAATTCTTTAGTGGTAAATTTGCTAGCCATTACTAGTAATTAAAGAAACCTTAGACTATCGCGAAATAGAACCCCGACGGCCATTACCTAAAGAAAGCTGGAGAAATTTTTGGAGGTGTTGGACATGAGGCGAATCTGCAATAGTTTGTAATTGTTCCACCGCTTCTTGCATCGGTAAACCTTGCTGATAAAGCATTTTAAATGCTGTTTTGAGATGTTGGATTTCTTGTCTAGACAAGCCTTTGCGCTTTAGTCCGACTAAATTAAGCGAGCGTACATGGGCGGGGTTCCCCTCGATCAGCATATAAGGCGGGACATCTCGATTTATTCGACTCATTCCCCCAATCATGGCCATTCGTCCGATATGAACAAATTGGTGAATCCCTAGAACTCCACTAATAACTGCCTGAGATTCAACGGTAACGTGTCCAGCGATCGCGACACTATTAGCAATAATGGTGCCATTTTCAATCGTGCAATTGTGGGCGACATGGCTATATGCCATTAGTAGATTGTCATTGCCGATAGTGGTTGCTTCACCTTCATCGGTTGCCTTATTAATAGTTACGTATTCACGAATTTTATTGCGATCGCCGATTTTAACTGAACTATTTGCTCCCCGATACTTGAGGTCTTGGGGTTCTAAACCAATAGCAGCACCAGGAAAAATCTGATTGTCTGCACCGATTTCTGTACGGCCATCGATTATCGCATGAGAGCCTATTTTAGTATTTGCCCCTATTTTGACCTCTGCTCCAATCACAGCATAAGGAGCAACCTGAACGGTTGGATGTAGCTGAGCTTGGGGATGGACGACGGCCGTCTGATGAATCAATGAACTAACGTACATTTAGGTTTGTTAGGTTAAGTACAAGGGAAGGCGTAAACACACTAATCAATCAAAGAGAACATCATATCCGCTTGGACTGCTAGCTTGCCTTCTACTTCTCCTTTGCCTTGCATCTTAGCAATCCGATTACTTTTGAGATTGACTAGCTCTACAGTCATGATTAATTGATCTCCAGGCACAACGGGACGACGAAAACGGGCTTTGTCAATTCCCGCAAAGGCAAAAAACTTACCTTTTAGTTCGGGGATTTGCATCAGGATCGTGCCACCTACTTGTGCCATCGCCTCAATTTGTAACACACCAGGCATTAAAGGGCGACCAGGAATGTGTCCAGGGAAATAAGGTTCGTTGAAGGTAACATTCTTCAGTCCCACAGCTTTTTCTTTTGGGGTATATTCCAAAATGCGATCTACTAGGGCAAAAGGATAGCGATGGGGTAAAAGTTGTTGGATTTGTTCGACAGTTAATACAGCAGTCATAGTTTCAGAAATGGACAAACAATTAATAATTGACAATTAACTATCAACAATTAGCGATTTAAAGACTAATAATCTTTCTTGCCAATTCGATATGTAGTTTGTGGCTAGCTTTGTAAGCAATAAAGTGTGCTCTGGGAAATGCACCCAAAAGGCTAAGATCTCCCACTAAGTCTAATAGTTTATGACGGGCTGGCTCATTCGTAAATCTCAGGGGTGGATTAACCCACCCATCTTGGCTACAAACCAGGGCATTATCTAGACTTCCCCCTTTAATAAGGCCTGCTTGTTGGAGCTGTTCGAGTTGTTCTGCTAATCCAAAAGTACGGGCAGGGGCGATGTCCTCGGCAAAGTCTGTGGTGTGAGGTTGCCAACTGTGCCATTGATTAGCGATCGCACTATATTCAGAAAAGTCGATGCCATAGCTAAAGCGTAACTCTGGGCTAGGCATGGCAGTCACGAAGCTATCCCCATCTCTAATAGTTATGGGTTCTTCGATAGTCAGCTCGGAAATAACAGGTTTTTTGATATTAATTCCCGATTTTGCGATCGCATCGCACCAGACTTTTGCCGACCCATCGAGTAAAGGTATTTCTGCTCCATTGATAGCAATTTCTACATCCTCTATACCCATGGCTGCCAAAGCAGCTAAAAGATGTTCTACTGTTCTGACTGAAGCTTCCCCCTGAGCTAACTCGGTTGAAAGAGTGGTTTGTCTAACATGAGCAATAGTGGCAGGGATTTTGATTTTTTCTTTTAAATCTGTCCTGACGAAATATCTTCCCGATCCTGGAGGAGCTATGCTCGCTGTTACTGCGGTTTCCTGGCCAGAATGTAGGCCAATTCCTGAAAGTTCAAAAATTTTTGTTGGTGGCTTATGGTTGATCGTTAATCCTAAAGGATGCTTCTCTGCATATAGTTCTCTATTCATTAATTGCAATTTGTGATTAAGAAACTAATGACCCAGATAATAATAATCTGTGGTGATGGCGTGATAAGCAGCGTAACGCACAAATTAGAGAAATCGCATGTGTATTGGCAAAATTCTTTGGCAGAATTAGCGATCTCAATTGATAAAATGGACGCCTGGGGCTGAAGCAGCCTTATTGCTGGTAAATAAGCGCATCAAAAATTACTTACTATGCTGGATTCTAATCTGAAAATAAAAATTGATATCCCTTATTCAGAAATAGAAAAATTTTGTCAGTGTTGGCAAATTAAGGAATTTTATCTGTTTGGTTCTGTACTCAGAGAAGATTTTAGTGAAAACAGTGACATCGATGTCATGGTGCAGTCTTATCCAAATCCTAATTGGGGATGGAACATCGTAACCATGAATGAAGAACTTGAAGAGATATTTCAGCGCAAGGTAGATTTAGTTTTTAAAGATGGGATTGCAAGAAGTTCCAATTGGCTACGACGCAATGAGATTTTGAGCAGTGCAAGATTGATCCATGAGCAAAAATAGAGACCCAGAATCAATCATTGATATTTATCAAGCAGCAAAAAGAATCTCTGATTTCTCACAAGGTATTAACAGAGATGATTTAGAGACTGATGAAATGAGATTATCAGCCATTCTGTATCAAATAGCAGTCATGGGAGAAGCGACTAAAAGACTGTCATCTGAGTTTCGACAACAACATTCTTCTATCCCTTGGAAAGAAATGGCAGGAATTAGAGATAAGCTTATCCACAAATATGACAATGTAAAGCTTGACGTTGTTTGGAATGTTATCAAGAAGGAGATTCCTGTTTTACAAGAACAACTTGAACCCCTCTTGTCAGAAAAGTAAGAGTAAGCCCCCATTCCAGGATATTGTTTAAGTCCTTTTTTCCAGAGCCAACGATTAAGAAAGTAAAAAACAATCATCCAGGCAAAAATACCTGCAATGTTCTACGAAAATAGCCGAAAGGATGACAAAACAAAAAAATCCTCGCTCAAATAAGAGTGAGGAAATTAACAACTAATTGAGTTAATCACTATGGTTGAGTTCATTTTAGTGAGTATGGACAAACTCTCCTTCACTAGGAGTGGATAGTTGTAGTTTGGGTTTTTTCTTATCGACTTTTGCTTTGACCCAGCCTTCATTAACCATGACTTCTAGGGCTTGGAGTGCGTGGTTAAAAAATACCTGAGCGTGGTTAGGAGAGAAGCGAGCTTGGATAGCTTTTTTGATATCAAGGTTGATTTGTTGGACATCAGAGGTACGTTCTAAGACTTGTAAAAGTAACTCATAAATCCCCGTAATTGGAAGTCTCTTGCCATCTTTGATGTAGCATTTCACTTGGGTAATGCAGCCATCTTTATAAGTGGGGACAAACTCTTGTTTGCTGTTGTGGAGATTGAGCTTAAAGATATTGGAGCCAGAAATTTGCCAAGGTGCCTCTTCCTGACTTAATCTTTGCATTACTTGTTTGATTGAAGTAGGCTCTAATCCACCGAGAACTGCTTGACCTAACATGTCATTTGTGAAACCTCCTTGAGAAAGCCAGCGAAAGGCTTGTTCTGGGGATAGTTTTAGTCCTGCATCTCTGGCAATATCGCGACAGTGCTTTTTCAAATCGGTGAATTGACCGTTAGCTGCATACCAATAATCAGCAAAGCGAATGTGTTGCTTAATGCGCTCGCGTTGGTTGCGGTCGTAGTGTTGTTTCAGCCAATTGGTATCGTGTTCGCCTTTTTCTAGTTCCAAAATTGTATAAGCTGCTTCTCTAGCTCCTACATGAGTTAGGGTCATGCCTGCTGCCAAAATAGGGTCAGCAAAACCAGCAGATTCTCCAGCTAGAAACCAGTTTTCTCCTACAGTTCGTTCTGCGAGAAATGACCAATCTTTGGTGGTTTCGATTTTGCCTCTGCTAGTGGCATTGGCAATTAGTTTGGAAATATGAGGATCGCTTTCTAAAGCTTCGCGATAAATTTCTTCAGGTCTTTTTTTGAGCTTTTTGTAATGAGATGCGGGACAAATAAAACCAATGCTAGTGCGAGTTGGCCCCAAAGGAATAAACCAAATCCAACCATGACCGAGACTCATCACTTGGACTCGCGTTCCACCGACGCCGATCTCTACTTCCCAGTCAGCATTTTCCCAGTAGTCCCAAATAGCAATATTTTGTAGTCTGGTGGGGCTATCACTTTTGATGTCTAAGGTACGACGCAACAAACCAATATGACCAGAAGCATCTACATAATGACGTGCTGTGACAGTCTCGCCATTTTTTAGTTGTAGAGCGTCGATTTTGTCGCCTGTTGTATCTACCTGAGTAACGGTGGTAGATTCTCGAACTTCACAGCCAAGTGACTCTGCATGGCGCAACAAAATATCGTCGTAAACAGCACGATCTACCTGAAAAGCAGTTTGCTCTCTGGCTCCTTGATACTTGGCTGGACGAGCTTCATCTTTGAATTGAGATAAAGGTAAAAATTCAAAATCCCAGAGTTCAGCGCTTTTTCCCCAACGATATGTCGCTCCAATCTTAATTGGAAAATTTGCTGCTTCTACTTTGTCCCAACAACCCATTTCGTTGAGTATCTTACTAATTTCGGGTAGTTGACTTTCTCCTACATGGTCGCGGGGAAATTTCTCTTTTTCTAAAATTACAACCTTGAGCTGGGGATTATATTTTTTGAGTAGGGTTCCTGTGGTACTTCCTGCGGGGCCTCCGCCCACAATAGCAACGTCGTAATTTGTCATGGTTTATTGGCTAGTGAGAATCGTTTGTAGATACAAAAAAAATAAAAAGCACTAAAGGGTAGACACTGTCTACCCTCGAATAAAGTTAAGAAATTAGTACAAACTAACTTAAATCGACTTCAGATTTTTGCTTTAGCCGTCGGTCTCGACTTTTCTTTAAACCAATTCCTCCACCGAGCAATACCAGTCCTAAAGTTGGTGAAAACTCAAATGGAACAGCGGTAGCGGGAGCTGCTGTACCAGATATATCCAATGTAAAACTCCCTAGATCTCCTGTGTCACCCCCTGCATTATCACTTATGGTGAGTCGAAAAGTATTGGCAGATGACTCTCCATTAAAAGCGGATAAAAAAGTCTGAGTATCATCGAGAGTAGTGGCGAAAAAGTCTCCACCACTAACGATTCCGCCAACATTGGCAGCCGTGGTAGCAACAAAGTCGTCAGCGAAACTATCATTAAAGCTAAAGTTTCCCTCTAGATCAGTATTATTACCAAAACCAGATCCATCAATAGAGCCTGGTCGACTGAAGAGGTCTACAGAAGTTCCTGTACCCAAATTAGTCAGGGTTGCAGTCAAGTCTCCAGCCCAAGTATGATTTAGATCCGTGAGAGTTACAGTAACATCATCGATGATTAAATCATCAGTTAAGGTAACATCACTAAATACGCCAGCAGGATCGTCGTCAGGGATAGTAAAGCCAGCCCCAGTTGCCGATATATCTATAGCTAGCGCTTGAGGAGTAGTTCCTAATGCTAGGACTCCAGGAATTAGAGCTAAGCAGTAATTGAGTAGTTTTTTGTTTGAAAATTGTTTCATAGAGATTAAATAGATACTTCTCATTAACCTCCTTCAGGGTAAGTAACATTTCTCTATTTGATAATTGTTGTAAACCCTTAAAATTTGCTTTTTAGGTCAATTAAATATACTTGGCTGTATGTATATTTCCAAAATAATTCTTGCGTAATAAATTGCTTATTTGCTAGAGATTTATAGTCTTTCAATAAGATGTTGAACTTACTTTAAAACTCTCATAGAAATAGCTTAATAAAAATACATATATCGTGGCTTTTAAGATAGATACTGTGATGTAAAGTATCACCAATTTTTGAACTTTCTAGCTATGCCCCCATCCCAGAATATTGTTTGAGTCCTTTTTTCCAAAGCCAACGATTAAGAAAGTAAAAAACAATCGCCCAGGCAAAAATAATCCCAATACTGCGGACATAATTTACTTCCAACCCAATAATAAGAGCTGCTGGGAAGTGCATCAAATATGGAAAAGGAGTAAATTCGATGATGCTTCTTAGGGTTGGGGGAAAGACCTCTAGAGGTGCGATCGCACCAGATAAAAAGATATAAAACAAAAACCAAAACTGTTGAATCGCTGAAGCCCTTTCGATCCAAAAAGCCATCATTGCAAAAGTGTATTGAATCAAAAAACGCAAGATAAAAGCAGATGCGATCGCAATTAAAAATAATCCTACCTGAGCCAAACTAGGAACCCAAATCGCAGCAGGATAAAGCAAGAAAAATAACCCAGTAAAGAAAAAGATCAAAGGAATTCTGGTCATTTTCTCGGCTAGGTGACGGGCAACATGATGCCAAACAGGATCTATCGGTTGCAAAAGATGAAAGGAGAGTTTTCCTTCAACAACTTCTCGCTCAAAATCCCAAATTACCCAAATTGCTGTTAGCTGACGCACGATAAAGACAGCAAAAAAATAACGAGCAAAATCCGTTGGTTCTAGCTCAAAGTTTCCCGACTCAGAAGCCTCGATCCAAACTCCCATCAAAATAATTGGCAAAGAATTAGACAACGCCCATAAGAAGATTTCTGCCCGATATTCGAGCATATGTGCGTAATGGGTTAGAAGTAGAGTTTTGGCTTTGATAATTTTCCATTTCATGGGAAATTGAAAGATAAAAATTTGGATATTGGTTGAAGATATAGTAGTAACAGTTTATTTAACGTACGCTACGAGATGTGTAATCACTTCTATAGATTGCTACTTCTAATACATGTCGAAATTAAGCCACAGTAGGAGTCTCATCAACTAGAGACTGATGGTGAAGTAACATAAGCTGATTTGCGGTCAGAGTTTCTATCGCATAAGCACGACCTGTTACATCGCTAAATTCAACTTCAAATACAGCAGGTTCGTATTCTTCAACAATTGTTCCTACCTGACCCCGATATAACCCTAACTGGGGTAAGTCTTCTATCAGGGCAACAACATCTAATAATTTCATTGAATACAACCTCTTGAGCTAAAGAACATAACAAGTAACTAAACGAGGAAAGCCCTCCTGATTTCTTACTATCCAAACGCTATGAATAGTTGCTGTTTTTTCATTACGCGTAATTGGAAAATCAATTATGTATTTTTGACCGTATTGATTCTGTTTCTCTGGGATAGCATCATACTTAGCTACTGCT